>USJF01000039.1 GCA_900554935.1 uncultured Porphyromonas sp. | reverse complement strand
TTTGAGCATGTGGCGCCGCTGAGCCTGGACCTGCTGCCGCCCGACAGCACTTCCTTATGCCAATGGGCCAGTCCATATTGGGCACCTGGCAGGAGTCTATGTACCAGCAGATATATATGTGAGGTACCTCCGCCAGAAGGGCGAGGAAGTAGCCTTTATCGGAGGTTCGGATGAGCATGGAGTGCCCATCACCATCAAGGCGATGAAAGAGGGTGTAACGCCACAAGACATTGTGGATCGCTACCATAAGTTGATCAAAGAGTCGTTCGAAGAGTTTGGCATCTCGTTTGATGTCTACTCCCGCACCACGAGCGAGACGCACCACAAGATGGCGTCGGACTTCTTTACCACCCTTTACGAGAAAGGCGAATTTATCGAGCAGACCACTCAGCAGTACTACGATGAGGAGGCAAAGCAATTCCTCGCCGACCGCTATATCACCGGCACCTGCCCAATCTGTGGCAACGAAGGGGCTTATGGAGACCAGTGCGAGAAGTGCGGTAGTAGCTTGAATGCCACTGACCTGATCAATCCGAAGTCGGCCATCAGTGGATCCGAACTGGTGATGAAGGAGACGAAGCACTGGTACCTCCCTCTAGGGAAGTACGAGCAGTGGCTTCGCGAGTGGATCCTTGAGGGGCACAAGGAGTGGCGACCCAATGTCTACGGACAAGTAAAGAGCTGGCTCGACCTCGGACTACAGCCTAGAGCGGTGACCCGTGACCTCGACTGGGGTATTCCAGTACCGCTAGAGGGCGCTGAGGGCAAGGTACTCTACGTATGGTTCGATGCCCCTATCGGCTATATCTCCAATACCAAAGAGCGCTTTCCAGACACCTGGGAGACTTGGTGGAAAGATCCTGAGACCCGTCTGATCCACTTTATCGGGAAAGATAATATCGTCTTCCACTGCATTGTCTTCCCCGCGATGCTCAAGGCTGAGGGCTCTTTTATCCTCCCAGACAATGTACCTAGCAACGAATTTCTCAATCTCGAGGGCGACAAAATCTCTACCAGTAGAAATTGGGCAGTATGGCTCCACGAGTACCTCCGCGACTTCCCCGGCAAGCAGGATATCCTCCGCTATGTATTGACCGCCAACGCTCCTGAGACCAAGGACAATGACTTCACTTGGAGCGACTTCCAGGCGCGCAATAATAATGAGCTTGTGGCAGTATTGGGCAACTTCGTAAATCGTGCTCTGGTGCTGACCCACAAGTACTTTGAGGGCAAAGTGCCTGCTATCACAACACTTCAGGAGGAGGATAAGGCAGCACTAGCAGAGATCGGTACCATCCGTGACGATGTGGCCAATCTGCTCGATAACTTCCATATCCGTGATGCCCAGCGTAGGGCAATGGACTTGGCACGTCTAGGCAATAAGTATCTCGCCGATATGGAGCCTTGGAAGCTAGCCAAGACGGATCTGAATCGGGTGGCTACCATCCTCAATGTAGCGCTACAGATTAGTGCCAATCTAGCTATTTTGATGGAGAGCTTCCTCCCATTCTCCATGAAGAAGCTACGCCATCTACTGAATATGGAGGGGGCACTTGACTGGTCGGAGATCGGCAGAAGCGACCTACTGGAGGCAGGCCATCAGCTAGAGCAGCCTGAGCTACTCTTTGAGAAGCTGGAGGATGCCACGATCCAAATTCAGCTAGACCGACTTGAGGCGATCAAGAAGAGCAATGCTGAGGCAGCACTAAAGGCAGCAAAACCGCTAGCGATTGCCCCCGAGATTAAGTTTGAGGAGTTTGAGAAAATCGACCTACGTGTGGCTACAGTCAAGGCTTGTACCAAGGTACCTAAGACTGATAAGCTACTGCAATTTACCCTCGATGATGGCTTCGGGGAGCGGACGATTATCTCAGGTCTGGCTAAGCATTATGACCCTGAGACGCTTGTAGGGAAGCAGGTGATCTTTGTGGCCAACCTAGCCCCTCGCAAGATGCGAGGCATCGAGAGCCAAGGGATGATTCTCTCCGTGTTGGAGGCGGATGGCTCGCTCTCTGTACTTACCACTAGCAAGGAGGTGAAGCCGGGGAGCAAGGTATCGTGATTATGCGACGTGCACTATTACTCTCGGGTGGTGTGGATAGCTCCGTGGCGCTTCATCTGATGATGGAGCGTGGCGAGGAGCCCGACCTCTTTTATATCTATATTGGAGCTAACGAGGCAGGCTATGAAGACTGCCCTAGCGAAGAGGATATGGAGATGGTAAAGTGGCTCGCCAAGCACTATGGTCGCCCACTGGAGGTGATCAATCTGCATCGTGAGTACTGGGACTATGTGGTGCAATACATCATTGATACGGTGCGGGAGGGACGTACCCCTCACCCTGATATGCTCTGCAATCGGATCATCAAGTTTGGCTACTTCAATGAGTATGCGGGGCGGGAATACGACCAGATAGCGACGGGGCACTATGCGAGTAAGAAGGTGGTGGGCGATAAGGAGTTTCTCGCCACGGCGGTAGACCCGGTGAAGGATCAGACCGATTTTCTTGCACAGATCACCTATCCTCAGCTACTGAAGGCCTACTTCCCCCTTGGGGAGTTGCCGAAAAGTGAGGTGCGAGGGATTGCTTCGATGGAGCACTTGGTCACGGCACAGCGAAAGGATAGCCAGGGGATTTGCTTCCTAGGGAAGGTGGATTACAATCAGTTTCTAGAGCGCTATCTCGGCACTAAGAAGGGCGAAATCATTGAGCTGGAAACGGGCAAAGTGGTCGGTGAGCATCGGGGCTATTGGTTTCATACCATTGGTCAGCGTAAGGGGCTCGGGCTATCGGGGGGCCCGTGGTTTGTGATCCGCAAGGATATTGAGCAGAATAGGCTCTTTGTGAGCCGTGGCTACGACCCTGAGACGCAGTATGGCAATGTGGTGGAGATGCCGGAGATGCACTGGATTACGCTCAACCCGATGGAGGGGGAGGAGCTGGAGGTGACCTTTAAGGTACGCCACACGCCCGACTTTACCGTGGGGCAACTGAAGCGGGACGCTGAGGGGATCTACACACTACACTCCACGGAATTGATTCAAGGGATTGCCCCAGGGCAGTTTTGTACCATCTACGACCGTTCGCAGCAACTCTGCTACGGCTCTGGGGTGATTGCCCGTGGGCTAAGGCTTTAATTGTAGCCTGAAGAGAAGTCCGTAGGTGGTTCGTCTGAAGGGGAAGCTGTAATTGGAGACTAGTGGTTGGCGTTGCTGACGCTCCACAAATGCCCGAACGCTAATGGCATCAGAAAGCCCATACTCTGCTGAGACTTGCAGAGTGTGGACTTTCATGCCTTGTAGAGCAAGCGCAGCCTCGAGCTGACTTACATTGCGGAGCAGGCTATAGGTATAGGTGTGGTGGAGCTGTAGGCGAAGGCTCTGTCGCTCGCTCCTAAGTAGGCTAATCTTACTGGTAAAGAGGGGGGGGAAGGTGACGTGGTAGCCTAGCCGACTATAGAGTTCGTGGTCGGTCTGGTCTAGCACTCGCTTGGCGCTGCTTTGGAGGGTTTGGGAGTGACGCCTATTGTACCTTTCCTCTAATGAGATACCGAGCTGGCTCTTTACTTCTATCCCGATGAGCGGGCTCAGCTCCTCACTCACCACTAGGCTCTGTGGGTCGCTCTGATCGGCGGTAATATAGTAGGTGGGGACCTCTACATAAGCCCGATATTGGTGACTTAGCTTGAGTGTAGGGATATGCTCCTTTAGCCATGGATGCCACTGGGCAATATTGAGCGACACTTGCCAATTGGGGAGAGTGGATAAAAGGCTAGGTAGCCCCTCTCGCTCTATATAGAATAGGCTTGACTGTGATGCGAAGCGCTCTACTGTCGGGTGCTTCTGCAATTTTGCGATGGTGCTATACCGTAGATTTCCCCGCTCTATCTTGGCACCGTCTGTCTGGTAGGGGGTCACGGAGATATGATGATGCCGAGTATTTTCATAGGTGAAGGTAAGTTCGAGTCCTGCTAGAGGCTCGAACCTCAACCGTGCCTCCATTTCATTTCGCCAAAAGGCGGTTAGAGGCTGGCGACTGCCACCCTTCTGGGTGATGAGGCTCTGCTCTTGTAGCTTCTGGAAAGTGGAGAGGGGATGATCCATCCCGAGCCGGAAGGCAATACCTGGCTTCAGATGTCGATCGACGAAGCCAAGTCCCATCACTTTGCCCCCATCGGAAAGCAAGCCAGGCAAACTAGTGCCGGTGGTTCGGCGAAGGTGGAGGGAGAAGTCGTGTAGTACTTTAATGGGGAGAGTGCTGAAGTGATACTGGAGCAAGAGGTCGAGGTAGGTACCATTCTCCGCTCTATTGCCTTGCTGGTACTGGGTGCTCCTAGCCCCTAGTTGCCACTGATAGTTGCTCCGCCAAGTGGCTTGCCCAGTAAGTGGCTTGAGCCAATGAAGGGGCAACGCAGGTAGGCGGTAGGATAGCTCCAACTGCCCGAAGTAATGCTCCGTGCTACCGAGTGACGTGATGTCTCGAAGTATCTCCCGCGTCATCCACTCAAATTGGCTCGCCTGGCTCTCGCGATGGCGTGCCTCGAATGGCTCGTGGATGAGTGCCATAGTAGTGCTTTGTAGGGAGAGGGTGAGCCCCTTGTAACTCTGCTTGATTTGTAACCCCCTGATCCAATCCCAGCGACTTCTAAGTGTAGAAAGAGAGGAGTACTCGGAGGGAAACTGCTGGTACTTGAAGTAGCGATTCCAGAGACTATTGAGCCGGAAATAATTGCCTTGTGAGATATCGAATTGGTAGGTCACTTCGCTCTCGGAGGTGCGTTCGCGCTCCTCAAGTAGGTCGGGGGCATATCCTTTGCCTCGATGAAGGCGGTAGCTGAATAGCCAGTTAGCTAGGCTCCACGGACGCCTTTCATCAGTGGTATTGAGCCAGCGCATATCTGAGAGCTGTAGATTCTCCTGCTGCCTGAAAGTAGAGCCGAGGTGGGCTTCGTTGAGGAGGTCGCTATCGAATGGATCGTAGAAGGGTGTGGACTTCTGGCGCTCTAGGGAGTAGCGAATAGGAAGCCGCAATTGCCACTTTTTGGGCAGTAACATTCCTAGCTCTAGCTCACTGCGAAGTAAGAATGATTGCACATCCTGCAACTCATACTTGCGGCTATCAGAGGTAATAGAGCCAAAGCCAGCGGAGCGATATTGGCCATCCAAATGAAGCGATGCTAGCTCTCCCAACTGCAGTTGCATCGCCCCTTGAGCTGCCTTACCGCCCACAGCCCTTGCTCCTTTCACTGACATCTCATTGACCCATACCTCAGCAGAGAGTGCTCGGTCACTTCTATTCCGTACCCCTATCATCACGGCAGTCACCTCCCTGAGTGTCGGCTGCCCTTTCACCACGATGGTAGCACCACGATGAGTATGATCGGGCTGTACAAAGGGAATATGATCCTCCTCTCCCGCCAGTAGTCGCTCTCGTTTCAATTGGGTCAATTCGGCCAGCGGGATTCGTAGGTGGTTATTAGGTCGCCATACCTCCGACCGGATCAACTCCGTTCCAAGTGCCGAGTAATCGCCAGGTAGAGTTGGCTCGAGTGGTAGACGATACTCATAGTAATTGCGAGTAAAGTCGTGACCCATCCTGATAAAGAGCTCCAACTCCCCCCGATCAACCCTCTGCTCTGACTCCAAGTGACTCCAGAGCTCCAACTGCTGATAGTGGCGAAGGTCGAGCGATTGCTCCTTGTATATAGCCACCGGCTGGCCAGGCGCTAGATACCCTATTCTCATTGCTAACGCCTGCTCATCCTCCGAGTGCAGAGCCCAGTCACTTGCCACCTCATCCCGCTCCACTTCAGGCGGAGAGAGATACGGGATTGGTGCCCTCTGGCTATCCTCCTCTAGCGAAAGCGTATTAACCTGCATCTCAGCACTACGCATATCGCTCGGCTCGATACTACTCTGATACTTACTCCACGAGGTAGAGACAATCCTAAACTGTGCCAAACGGAGTTGCGCCTCCTTCCCAAAGCGAGTGAGCGACAACCGCAGCGTCCGTACATCTTGGAGCGAAACCCTCTGCCCGATCTGTGCCGAAGGGGTATGCAAAGGCACCCGTAGCTTTACCCAACGCTCTCTATCCCCCAATCGCTTCTCACCTACAACCCGCTCACCACTCAGCTCCCGACGAGTAATCGGCAACTCATACCTCAGATAGCCCTCCTCCTGCTCCTGAATCATATTCCTATTGAGATCCTCCGTATCCGGATCCCACGACCGAGCACTCTCCACACCCTGCACTATACGCGGGGTAGAATTTCCCTCCATCCCATTGATATAGCGATAACGCTCCAGTATCGGTGCCTCCACCTCATCCCATTCATCCCCCAAGAAGAAATGATAATCATCCTTTGCAGGGTCCTTCTCTTCACTAAACAATCGATAGCGAGGGTGCCTCCCCTCCTCCTCCGACGTAAGACCATCCAGCCCCACATCCTGCTGCTTCACCGGCACCCTCCCAGTAGTATCAAAGCCATAGAGCTGTGGCGGGGTAAGTGCCTTTCGCCCCCACTCCGTCTCCTGCTTCGCCTCACTCCCCTCATAGTAGATACCGTCGCCGGGTAGGATCTCCTCCTTTATACGCCCAAGATCCAGATAGAGCATCCCCTCAGGAGCATTAGGATCTAGCGTAAAGGGGTCAAGCATCCACAATTCAATATAACTATACCGCCGATTTTCCAAGTCATTAGTCGAAAGCGGATAACTGATACTACCCCACATTTCTTCCGGTGCGGCAGGCTTCTGAGGGTTGTAGGGACCACGCTCCGAGGGATAGAAAGAGAGATTGAGCGTAGAGAGTGTCTGCATCCCAATAGGCGAACGGTCGCGTTTCGGGAAAAACTCCTCCAGAGGCACCTCCCTTAGCAAAGGGTGTCGACGCTGTCGTTGGTCATTCGTCAAGTGCGCCGGTTGATGCGGTGCTCCATCTCGTACCAGCAAAGCATCCACCTTAAACCACGCCATCTGCCCCCTACTCTCAGGCCGCTCTAAATGCCCCAAAGACCATCCCTGCGGATAGGTTAGCTCAATAAATCTATTGCCCTCCTCAAAGGCCTCCACCACAATCTTGTCACTGCCACTTCGCGAGCGATTATAGTCAGAAAGCAACTCCGCATAAGACGCTTGTAGAGAAAGTCTCAGCGGCTCCCGCACCTCCAGCCCACTCCACCCATTAAGCCACTCAATCACCGACCTATCCTCCCAATGATAGCTCCCGTGTAGGCCCCACATACGATTGCGCAATACCTCCTCACCCCACCGTATCCTATTCCTACGGCTATCCTCCCAATAGGCGAGTAGCGTACCACCTATATTGAGGCGAGGCGAGGGCGTCCAATTCAGCTCCGCCCCCACCAGAGACTTCTCCTTACGTCGCTGCTGCTCCCGCTCCTTCAGCGTTATTTCGATCGTCTCAGTGGTATTAGTAGTCAGCGTCAGTCGCCCCGATAGATAGTCGATTACATACTCCACTCCCTCAGAGAGCTGCCTACCACTCGCCTCCACCCGCACACTCCCCGGCTCAATTCTCTGATTACCCAGCGAAACCGACTGCGTCTGGCTCCCCGATACCTCCGCACGAATCCTAAAGAGATCCACCTCCTTCGCCTCCTTCGCCTCACGTTGGCTCTCGGTATAAAGCGCCTCAAAAGTAGGGTACCCATCCCGAGGCACCTCCATAAAAGGGTACCTCTGAGGTAAAAACAGCGTGCCAGTCGCCTTGAGATAAGTCACCCCATCAATCAAGTCAAAGAGCCCATCCGGTGCCCCACCCCGCCCAGAGCTATCGGCCCGGTCCCATCCGAAAAGGTCGAGCCACGAGCGCCCACTATCGGCCCCCTTCTCCACAAGAGGCTGATCCACACCCGCCTCCTCATTCTTAAAAACAAGCGACACCTGTAGCTCATTATCCTGAATATCAGGCCTTGCACCCGAGAGAGAATAGCCATTCTTCATCATCAATCCCCACAGTGGAGAGTGAGGAGAGCGATCCTGCTCCGAGAGGAGAGCCACACGCCTCCGCCCCCCATCACTGGAGACCAAGTCCCCCACCTGATACCGCCTTCCCTTGTAGTGATAGCTGTAGGCTACCGCCAATACCTGCCCATCCCCAAGCCTACTTTGTAGCGAAATAAAACCCAGTGTCGGGTGAAGCGTATAGGCCGTCGAGGGGAGCCTACGAGCAGAGGCAATCTCAATACCCCCCGCCTCAAATAGGTCGCTACTAGGCAGTTGCTGGGCGATAGAAGCCCCCTTAAATGCCGTAATCGGCTCCAGTCGGTCCCTATTATCCATCTGCCGTGGCGTAGTGATCCACACCTCCACTCGGTCAATATAGAGGTCGCTCTCCACAAGAGGCAAATGCCTAAGCGCCTCGCTATAATGAGCAGCAAAAAATTCAGAGAGAAAGAAGTGCTGGGCAAAGTCGTAGTCACTCCCCTTCAGCTCCGTCTCGATCAATTGTCGTCCTCCATGCACCACGATCTTACGCTCCTCAGCATACTGCCGACTAGCCACCACCTGCATCGAGAGAGAGCCCATCAGCAAGTCCGCCCTCACCCCAAAGAGCTCCCCACCAGTATCGATCAGTGGATTTCGGCTCTCCATACGCACATTACCCGCCTCTAGTCGCTGTACAAAGTCATACTTCTCCCCTTCATACCTCAGCCGTACCCTACTTCGGCGATCCGCCACCACCGCCTCAGTATTGTAGCTAAGGTCCAGCTGCAGTCGCTCCGAGTACTTCGCCTTGAGATGGACATTCATCTCCGGCAGTAAGATAAAATGCCTTCGCTTTCGTAGCCCCACCGGTAGCAGAGGGTTATCCTCCTCCGCAATGGTCTGACTAAGATTCAGAGAGAGATAACCATTGGCCATCAGCCCCAACTTAGGCTTCTGAGGTAGCGTCACAGAGTGTGGCACCCTCCCTTTTTCATAAAATACCTCGCCCGATTGCCGTAGCGCCCTAGCTCGGAAATACTCCTCAGAGGTAAGCAACTCACGCAATTGCCACCCCCCTAAGCTATCACGGCTATAGATAAGATAATAGCCCGTGGCAGGGAGATACCCCACCGAATCCACCTGGAGAGATTGCGCCCACCCACTACCCGAGAGGAGTAGCAAGAAAGCCAATGCCACGTACCACCGCCGCATCGCTCCCCACACAAGCTATAGCATCTGGAGACCCTTCCGGATCATATCATTGATACTCATATTAGGATCCGCCTTCGCTAGCTTCGCCACCACCTTACGGGCAGCCACAGCAGGATAGCCGAGAGCAACAAAAGCCTTCTCCGCCTCCTCATACATCGCCAAGTGCTCCGTAGCGAGAGGGTCCTTACTGCTATCAATACCAATACTAAAGGTACTCATCTCCGCCTCGATCTTATCCTTCAGCTCCACGATAATCCTCTGGGCAGTACGTACACCCACCCCCTTGATCGCCTTCAGACCAGCCTCGTTACCCTCCTTGATCAGGCGCGTCAGCTCACCAGGAGCAAAGCTAGAGAGCGCCAGACGAGCAGTGGCCGGACCAATACCATTCACCGTAACCAGCAGCCGGAAGAGCTTCCGCTCCGCCTCCTCACAAAAGCCATAAAGATCATACGTATCCTCCCGCAGCACCTCATGCACCAGTAGCTTCGCCTCCTCACCCTCTCGTATCTTATTATAAGTATTGAGGGAGATAGAGAGTAGATACCCTACACCTCCAGCCACCTCAATTACCGCTGCCGTAGGGGTGCGCTCCACCACCTTCCCTCTCAAGTATTCAATCATCTCAATACACCTAATTTACTCCAATGGCAAAGGACTTGCCACCTCTCAACTACTTCAAAGATACAAAAAATACCTCAAGTCTCTCGACTTGAGGTATCGATGATTAACCTTAAATTATTTTCCTATTAAGAAAAAAGAGGTTCGTGGCGGATTTGAACCGCCGTACACGGTTTTGCAGACCGTTGCCTAACCACTCGGCCAACGAACCATTTAGCTTAGCAACGGCAAAGATACAAAAAAAAATTCAATCCTCCACAATCCCCAATCAGAGGTTACCAAGGATTAAGCATTAGAAAGTTCTTGCCGTATGGTTTTTAGGTGTCTATTAGTAAGAACCTCCGCAAGGAGGTTCCTATAAAGC
>USJF01000038.1 GCA_900554935.1 uncultured Porphyromonas sp. | reverse complement strand
TAAAGTAGTGCCATCGCTGAAGTTGTCGCCAGGTAAGTGGGTATTAAAGGAGGACTATACTAGTTCGGGTCGCGGTATTGAGATACTGGATAGCAGCGACGTTGATATGACTGAAGTGCTACGGACAAAGCAGTTGAAGTCGCCTCAGAAGTCGCTATTTATTGAGCCCTATTATGAGATTATCTATGAACTGGGCTTCGAATACCGTCGGCAGGCGGGCAAGGTTACTTATCTAGGGTACCATAGAGCTATCACGCAAAAGTCGCAGTACGTGGGGAGTTACCTTGGGGCGAAGTCACCTGGTGTGGCGGTGGAGGTGTATGCGGAGCTGGTACGCCAAGCGCTTGAGGCCATGGAACTCTACAATTATGAAGGGATCATTGGAGTGGATACTGCCCTCTATCAAGGAATGGAGATGCTGCAATTGGTGCCCTGCTTGGAGGTAAATATCCGTCCTACGATGGGGTATGTTGCACTCTCTCTCTCCAGAAAGTATTTAGGTGGTAGAAGTGGTCGCTTCCTCATCGCCCGTCGTAACGACCCAATTATCTCACAAGTGGAGGATGCTAGGCCCCTCTACCTTCACGATACTTCGGTAGTGTCGCCAGGTATCTACCTCCTTACTCCTATTTTGGAGGATACCTATTTCGTTGCCCTCCTTGAAGTGGGTGAATAAAAAAAGGACCTCGGTGGGAGGTCCTTTTTTATTAGGTTTTGGTAGCCTTAGAATCTAAAGGTAAGGTTGGCAACGAAGCTACCTCTCGACTCTTTGAGGTTACCGCCTTTGACAGCGATAAAGGAAGTTTCTTTTTCACGAGGGTCGGTCCAACCAGTAAATGGATAGGCCTTCTCCTTGCGGATCTCGTGTACATAGGCGAGATCAAGTGTGGTGCTTCGGCCTAAAGAAAAGCCTAGACCGCCAGTGATAGCTTGGTAACTACGAGGAAGGACAAAGTCAGCTATCATACCACTATTAGGGTATTCATAGTCTAAACCATCGTCTGCTTCCTTCTTAAGAGGCTCTGCCTTGAGAGGGTTGCCGGTATAAGCATACCCAGCACGGAGTGATATATTTTTGATTGGTCTTATCTCTAGTCCAACCCTATGCGTTAGCTCTGCTCCATAATCCTCCTTGATGAAGTCCGATACCCCACTAACTCCTGCACCCTTAAGTAATATCTTGGAGTGACCAAGGTTGCGGTATTGGAAGTCGTAGGAGACCATTCCATATCTAGAGAGAAATGCCATGGCACTTACAGTTAGCTCCCCTGGCGTGATCATAGCATATTCATTTCTATACTCATCTGTTGGGAAAGTGTAGTAACGTTCTGATAGTTTTTTTACCCCATTGTGCCAGCTAGCTACAGAGCCAGAGTACAGTTCTTTGTACTGAGCATATTGCGGAGTCAAGTATGAGACGCCTATACGACCATAGTCGCCAATCGCCATCAAGAAGCCTAGGTTGAGAGCTAAAGAGCTACCCGTCACATCAAGGCTAGTTCCATACTCAAGATAACTATTATTTTTGTCGTTCGTGTCATCGAAGTCTTCGCGAATCATCGAAGAGCGACTATAAGTCATAGTCCCTAGTCTCAGTGCGGCTCCAAAGAAATAACTATCGTTGAGATTGAAACCTAGATTAAAGTCGGTATAATTGCGATGCCCACGTTCGCTGACATTGAGATTACTGCTTCTTATTTTCCATGATTTAAGGGTCTCCTTGTCATTGAACTTTGAATTGTATCCTTGTTTTAATACTTTACCAGTTGCATTATCTTTAACCTCTGAAAATTCAATGATATCTCCATTTAAGGCAAGTGCTATCATGGGATCCACGTTGGACTGAAAAGGGTCATAGTTCTTAGTCCTTAGATAGGCATCTTTTCCTAAGCCCAGGTAGTTAGCCTTACTTGACATACGATCTGTAATACTAAATCTAGGGTTTAAGGAGTTCATTTCGTAGTCTCTCTTAAAATTGTATTCCTGCCCATAAGATATACCATAATTCATCCTCAGAGAGTTGGCATCATCCGTTGGAATAGAGTATCCACGAGTAAAGTATGAGATATTATTAAGTGCAGAAAATCCTAATAAGCGGCCAATGGTCTGACCATTTGTCGCCACTGAGGTATTATTTTTGCCAAAGTTCGCACCAAACCCAAATGCTGAGCGGGTAAATAGAGCTATGCCAGCTGGATTGATGTATACCGCACCTGCGTCCGCTCCGATAGCGCCTGCTGCACCACCTATTGCTTTAGTTCGTGCCGTTCCAGTTACTCGGTTCTGAACATTGCGATAAGCATCTGATGAGGCTTGCCCCCAAAGATTGGTGGCACCTATGAGCATAGACGCTAGGAGTAACGAGTAAAATTTAAATGTATATTTCATAGAAATACTTGTATATAGGTGAAGATTCACTGTGTTTATCTTTGGCGACCGGTAGTGGTGCGTGTGGTGCCACTGCTAGAGGAGCTACTACTGCTTGAGCTTCTTGAGGGAGAGCTGTATGATCCACTACTGCGGGAAGGTGATGAGTAGGAGCTACTTCTATCGTAGTTGTAGGTGTCTCGATTCGTTGAATTTCTATCCCATCTACTAGTTCGGTTATTACCATTAGACCTATAGCTGCGATTAGCGTTTTCGTAGTTACTAAAGCTGCGAGTACTGCGGTCGTAGTAGCTAGAGCCCTCTACGGTACGACTTGAATTGCCGAGAGCACGTCCATAGATAGCATTGTGCGATGCTCTATCGTAGTAGCTTCCTGTGCTTCTACCATAGCTAGAGCGAGGTGTATTGTAGTATCTATCCCTACGACTATCGGATCTACCATCGCTGTAGCCATTCCAATAGCTATTGGCATAGCCTCCATAGTACCAGTCGTAGTAACCGCCATAGTATCCGCCCCAACCGGCATAATAGCCACCCCAAGGGCGTCCGAAGCCCCAGTAGTAGCGGGAGCCACCGTAGTACCAAGGATCGTACCAGTAGCTATCCCAAGGGGTGTAGTATCCGTAGTAGCCATAGTAGTAAGGGTTGCCCAACCTTCCATAGCCATAATCCCATCCATATCTCCAAGGTGAGCCTTGGTTGATGATGATATTTACTCCATTATCCCAATCTCTACCGTAGTAGCTATTGGTCCAAGGGTCGTAGTAATCGTAGTCGTCCAGCATATAGACTTGCCTTACATTATTGAGTACGATCCTATCCTCATTGGGTCGGTCAAATCTACGTAGTCGGGTGCTGTACTTACCGCCCTTTGCAGTGCGTGCATCTGTTCTTCCATCGAGTTGATCTAGATTTTGCTCCATCTCCTCGATAGTCACCTTCATATCTCTACGGTTGTACCAATCTTTTACATCTTCTTGATATTCGGCGCGTGCCTTTTCTCTTCTTGCCATTTCGGCGGCACGCTTCTCCTCCATTCTCTTCCTAAGGGCTGCTTGCTCAGCGGCTTCCTTTTTACGCAATTCCTTTGCTCTCGAAGGGGTAAGGTAAGCATCGTCTTGTGCGTTGGCACCAATCGAAATCATTGGCGAAGCGATAAAGAGCATTAGGAGCCCTCTTGCTATTAAATCAAACCTCTTCATAATACTTCCTCCTATTTTATTTAGTTATCTAAACTTACTCACTTATGTTCTTTTCTATACGCAAGATACCACTATTTCGCAATCTCATACATAGTTTGACCACTTTTATATATTCTTAAGAGTATCATCCTAGTGCTTTGACTTCTATTTATACCTATCGGTTTAATCAATAGACCATTCTGTTATTACTTTTGATTGATACTCAGTGGTTTTATGTCAGTTTTGTGGCGTCATTATAAGCCGCTGAAATTCAATGCCATATCAGTGTTATTGTCGAGTTTGTAACTAAGCCATCGTTGAGTTTGTAACTTAACATTCACGGAGTTTGTAACTAAGCGATCGTGGAGTTTCGAACTCGACAATGGATTAGTTGCCAACTGAACTTATTTGTGGCAAATTGAAGTATAATTGGTACCTTAGCGTACAAATAGTTGGTGACAACGGGTAATTTCAGAATAGATGAAAAGGTATAATGAGTTGGATAAGTTGGTCTCTTTTGATCAGCTAATGGGGAGTTTGAAGGCGCTAAACCACGATCTTTCGGATAAGGAGCTTCTGGATTTAGTCCCTATCTTACAGACCTTTGAGCGAGATACAAGAGGTGAGGTGGATCGCTTCGGGCTTCCTCTGCTCTCTCAGAAGCTCCTCACCGCTATTGCCCTTGCCGAGGAGGTGGGGGTAGGTGGTGCGAGTATCATTGCCCTGCTCATACAATTACCTCTTCAGCGAGGTACGATAAAGGTGGAGCAGATCCGTGCGCTATTTGGCGAGGATGTGCTGCATTTGGTAGAGCTACTCCAGAAGGTGGGTGACCTCTACGCCAAGAGTACAGCGGTCACGAGCGATAACTTCAGCCACTTCTTACTCTCCTTTGCTGAGGATGTGAGGATCATTTTGATACTGATTGCCGATCGTTTGGTGCAACTGAGGCTTGCTGATAAGCATCTCGATGCCGATGGTCAGGCCGACTTGAGCATTGAGGCCTCCTTCTTATTCGCACCTTTGGCTCATCGCCTTGGGCTCTATAGCATCAAGAGCGAGATGGAGGATATGTGTCTGAAGTACACCGATCGAAACACCTATAATTATATTAAGGATAAGCTAGCAGAGACGAAGCGGTCTCGAGATGCCTATATTGCTAAGTTTATTGAGCCAGTGGAGAAGGCGCTGAAAGCGGTAGGACTGAAGTTTTCGATCAAGGGACGAACTAAGTCGATCTCCTCTATCCGTAATAAACTGGTAAAGCAAAAGATTGAGTTTGAAGCTATTTACGACCTCTTTGCTATCAGGGTGATACTAGATGCCCCTCTCGAGGAGGAGCGGAGTCAGTGCTGGAAGGCTTACTCTATTATCACCGATATGTTTCAGCCCAATCCTAAGCGGCTGAAGGATTGGCTCTCGATCCCTAAAAGCAATGGCTATGAGAGTCTCCATATCACTGTGATGGGACCGGAGCAGAAGTGGGTGGAGGTGCAGATTCGTACGGAGCGGATGGATGAAATCGCTGAGAAGGGACTAGCTGCTCATTGGCGGTATAAGGGGGTGAAGAGTGAGACGGGGCTGGATGACTTTATGACCAGTGTGCGGCAGGCGATGGAGAATAAGTCGGCAAGCCCCGAGGAGCTGATCCAAAACTTTAGGATGAATCTCTACGATGAGGAGATCTATGTCTTTACTCCGAAGGGTGATTTGGTGAAACTACCTAAGGGGGCTACGGTACTGGACTTTGCCTATGCGATCCACAGCGGATTGGGTGCCAAGACGGTCTCTGCACAGGTGAATGGGCGGAATGTGAGTATTCGCCAACTCCTAAATAATGGTGATACGGTCTCTATCAATACCGCTTCCAATCAGGCACCGAGTGCCGATTGGCTCCGATTTGTGGTGACGAGTAAGGCGCGCTCTAAGATACGGCAAGCACTGCGTGTGGAGTCGGAGCGAGCCATTGGGATTACCAAGGAGGAGATGCACCGCCGTATGCGCAATCGCAAGTTGGAGTATGATGAGGCGCTTTTCGTTCGTCTTCTGAAACGCAAAGGGTTTAAGGTGACGAATGAATTCTTTCACGAGATAAATGAAGGGCGGATAGAGCTCAATACCTTCTTGGATGAATACAAGCAGGCGCAAGAGGTGGAGCAACAAGGGGGAGAGGAGCCCCTATCTGCAGATAGATACATCGCACCTACTGAGGCAGAGAAGATAGTGGAGGAAGAAGAGGATATCCTTACTATTGATAATGGCATCTCTGGGGTCGATTATCAGTTATCAAAGTGCTGTAATCCGATTTATGGTGATCGAATCTTTGCTTTTGTCTCTCGCTCTGGGATAAAGATACACCGTATGGATTGCCCCAATGCCTTGGATATGTTTAATCGCTTCGGCTATAGAATCCTCAAGGCTCGCTGGAAGGGTGAAGCTAAGCAGGGGGTGGAGATTGTGCTGAAGGTGATAGGGCATGACAATCTAAGTATTGTCCATTCGGTGGTGAACCAAGTGGGCACGGTGAAGGGGGTTACTCTCCGCAACTACAGCATAAAGTCGGCAGATGGTCTCTTCCAGGCACTGCTCAACCTGCATCTCCAAAATCCATCTCAGGTCAATACGCTCCTGAAGACTGTGCGTGAGGTGAGTGGGGTGAAGAGTGCAGAGCGCCTGTAAAAGCACTCCTCAGTGCGAAGTGGGTGTGGAAAAGCTAGCTCTGCTACGAAATATGGCTAAAATGGGCTACCGGTAGGCAACATACCACCTAGTCCGCCCATGCCACCCATTGGGTTCATGCCACCTTGCTCTTGCGTGCCACTTCTCCGCTTTTTAAGCTCTTCTTCACGCTCTTTGTTGCGGTCTTTACGCTGCGTAGCCTTAGGTTTGTTCTTGATCATCTCCTTAGGTTTCTGCTGGTCTATAGGTGTGCTGAGGGGGGCGAAGTTTTCGGCTACCTTCCAATTCTTCATCACTTCGAGTATCTTTGGCATATAGTAGACCTGCTCTGGCTGTATGCTATCTTTATAGCTACCAGGATCCCACTGTCCATTAGCGTTGCGGTCGATGATCAGTCGGAAGCCGTACTTTTGTGGTTTCAGATCGGCGAAGAGTATCTTGGCCTGGTCCGTAGCGATGGTGCGAATCGGCTTATCGTCGGTGCTTAATAGTTCCCCGATGTAAGGCCCTTTAACTCCTGTGATATTGATGGTGAGCTGTGCAAACTCCTCTTTTGCCTGTGTCTTGAAGGCGTCGACCGCTGTTTCGGCTAGGTGATGCCCGTAGAGATCTACAAACTTCGTGCTATCTACATAGAGTTCGTACGAGGTATTATATTGCAACCTTGCCTTGATCATACCACTAGTAGACCTATCTGGAAGCATCCAGATAGAGTCAATGGGGAGTGGCTTCAGGATGCTGTCGTTGGCATTGTATAGCTCAAAGGCCTTGAAGGCTGTCGTATCAATAGGGAGCGAGGTGTGGAATAGTATGGAGTCATTGATACCACCATCGCCCTTGTGCTCTATTCGGATGGTAAGCTTTGATTCTTTCTTCTTTTCTATATCCTCTTCCTTTGTCTCTTTCGTTTCCTTTTTCGGAGGTTTAGAGAGGTTGAGCTTTAGTGTGTCGCTGACTATCGTAGGGAGGTTGAGGCTATCCACCGATTGATAACTCACGACAAACTGATTGAGATGTTTCCAACGAGGGTCGGTGAAGAAGGCCACCGCCTCGTGCTTCTCTTGCAAAAGGTCGTAGATGGGTGGAGTGCTCTTCTTCTCCTCCTTGGAGATGGAGTCTTTAGGATTGATTGCTTCTACCTTGACACCTCCTATGGGAAGTGCATTGAAAGTGAGCTTTATCTGCATAGAATCGGGGCGCTCACGCTTGCTGATATAGCGTCGTGGTGTCTGTGGCTCGTAGTACATTAGTACAAGGTCGTCGGGCAGATAGCGGGTATAGGGTACGGTCTTTATGGTATCAATGGTCAGGCTATCTACCCATAGGGTATCTTGCCGTGTGCTGGCCATGCAAGTAGTGGTGATGAGGCTATCAAGGAAGGCGATCCCCTCAGTAGGCATGTCGTGTCGGTAGTTACCATCGCTCTCCTTGAGTGCGTAGACTCTGTACTTACCCTCTTTGATATTGCGCATTACAAATTGAGCCTTGTCGCCTGTACGGCTCATACGGAGTAAAGTGGTATCGGTAAAGGCATTCCATCCAGCGCTATCGGGCTGTATACCTACCAGCATTCCTTGCATAGGCTCGTGATTACGCACATTGAGCACCTTCCCAGAGATCTCCATGGTGTCGATCTCATTGCCGGTACTAAAGGCGTAGGAGAAGTTTTCGAGGGGATTACCTTCGTTATTATCCACAATGGCATCGGTAAAGTCGATGGTATAGGTGGTATTGGGTATTAGGTCGTCTTCCAAAGCAACGGTAACTCTCTTCCCAACGGCCATTATCTTTGGTTGTTGTAGCTGAGGCGGAGAGATGATCACTTTGGTAGAGATATCTTTGATCTGTATGTATTCGTCAAAAGTGAGTACTACTCGCTTTTTGGTGGCATTAAGCGCCTTATCCTCAGGCTTAGCACTTACTAATCTGGGCGGAGTGACGTCGTAAGGACCTCCATCGGGAGCGACACGATTGGCACAGCCATAGAGTAGTGCTATGAGGAGTAAAAGCGGGGTGAGGACCAGTTGAACGATCCGAAGTTTATCTTTATTCATAACGTTATCTAACAGAATACGGTACAAAATTAGTCAATTCCGAGCAATTGGAAGAGGTATTAAGGAGAGATTACTCTTTTTCTCTTCAATTATAGGCTTGTAACCCCTGTTATTCCTTTATAGCTACAATGGAGGTGTCCAAAATAAATGTTTATTGAGTTCTTAACCACAGTATTGGCGAGTTTGTAACGAAGTGATCAACGAGTTTGTAACTCAGTCATCGTGGAGTTTATAACTCAGTCATCGTGGAGTTTGTAACTCAGCGATCGCCCAGTTACAAGCTCCATTTCTGGCTTTATAACCTAGTGATTTATAGTCTATTATAAACCTCCTTTGGACGGAAGACTAAAACACTCGGAGTTTATCTGTATTAACCAACGTTATGTCTTTTACTTCCAGAAAAACGGGCGTAAAAACCTCCCTTGTAGCTCTATCTCGCTTGCGGAATTAAGGTGATTTGGCGGGTGCTTGTCAGTTGGCTCTAAATTTGTATCTTTGTAGGTATTAAGTTTTAGTAGTTAGCGATTGGTAACAGGTTGATGTGAAATGGGCCGTGCTCTTGAGCATATAGGTAGGTATATACAGCTTCTTGGGGAGGTGTTTAAGCGTCCTCAGAGGCATCGTATGTTTGTCCGTGAGTTAATCCGAGAGGTCTATGTGCAGGGCGTGGGCTCTATCTGGATTGTTGTGCTGGTCTCTTTCTTTTTGGGTGCGGTGTTGACGATGCAAATGGGTATCAATATGAGTCATCCTTTGATCCCGAAGTTTACCATTGGTTATGCCACTCGTGAGATAGTGCTTCTTGAGTTTTCGAGTACTATTATGTGTATGATTCTTGCTGGCAAATGTGGCAGTAGCATCGCGAGTGAGATAGGTACCATGCGCATCTCTGAGCAGCTTGATGCGATGGATATAATGGGGGTAAACTCGGCTAACTATGTGATCCTACCCAAGATCGTTGGGATGATGCTCTTTGTGCCTGTGCTAGTGATTATCAGCATGTGTATAGGATTGGGTGGAGGCTATTTGGCTTGTATGCTTTCGTCGAATATCCCTATTAGTCAGTTCGAGTCGGGACTGCAGCTTTTCTTTAAGCCCTATAATATCTTATACTCGGTGGTGAAGAGTCTCTTTTATGTCTTTTTCATATCCTCTATTGCTTCTTACTTTGGCTACTATGTCAAGGGCGGTGCTTTGGAGGTGGGGCGAGCGAGCACTCAGGCTGTGGTGATGAGTAGTGTGGCGATACTGGTTTGTGACCTTGTGCTTACCCAATTGATGCTGATGTAGAGGACTATGATAGAGGTTCGTGACTTGCATATTAGCTTTGGGCACAAGGAGGTGCTAAAGGGGGTGAATGCCACCTTTAATCCAGGCGAATGCTCTTTGATTATTGGTAAGTCGGGGGTGGGGAAGACGGTATTGATGAAGTGCGTCATTGGCTTGCTGGAACCAACGAAGGGGCGGGTGCTCTACGATGGTGTAGAGCTGCACTCTCTATCGGCCAAGGAAACACGCCAATTGCGACAGAAGGTGGGGATGCTCTTCCAAAACTCCGCACTTTTTGATAGCATGAATGTGATGGAGAATGTGCTCTTTCCACTAGATATGTTTTCGACTGAGAGGGGCTCTAGTCGCAGGGCAAGAGCGAGGGAGTGCTTGGAGCGTGGGCAGCTTTATGATGCTCGCTACAAGTATCCTGGGGAGATCAGCGGTGGAATGAAGAAGCGTGTGGCGATTGCTAGGGCGATAGCTTTGAGACCTCAGTATCTATTTTGTGATGAGCCGACAAGTGGTCTGGACCCAGAGACCTCCAAGATGATCGATGTATTACTGCGTGAGATAACGGTGGAGGATCGGATGACGACGATTGTCAATACGCATGATATGAATTCGGTCGCCAATATAGGGGACCATGTGCTATTTGTGCAGGGAGGAAAGATATGGTGGGAAGGGAAAGGTAAGGATATTGAAAAATCGGAAGACGAGGTGCTGAAGAACTTCGTTTTCATCAGTAAGTTGTAGAGATAAAGAATATGAATAAGGATGTGAAGCCTACTGGGGCGGAAAAAGGTACGACTGAGAAGTCGCTCAACTTTATTGAGCAGATCGTAGAGGAGGATATTCGGAATGGACTCAATGGAGGGCGTATCCAGACGAGGTTTCCACCTGAGCCAAATGGCTATCTCCATATAGGGCATGCCAAGGCTGTGTGTATCGACTTCGGGATCGCAGAGAAGTACAATGGTGTATGTAACCTGAGATTTGATGATACCAACCCTGTGAAGGAGGAGACGGAGTATATTGAGGCGATCAAGGAGGA
>USJF01000037.1 GCA_900554935.1 uncultured Porphyromonas sp. | reverse complement strand
CCCAGCAGATCCTTTCGAAACTTTGCTGCCTCCTTTCGTTGCTTCTTGGTAAGGACGGGGATATCGAAAGCGACTAAAATCCACATAAATTTGTATGCACTGATTCTGGAAACATTCATCGTGTGGCTCTATGACTATGGTATCTCGGGAAGCGCAACGACTTTGGCACCACCTGAATAGACTCTGGCAAGTGAGCTGGTGGTGATAGAAATGGCGATGAAAAGTGGTCGCTTGAGCTTACTGATAAGGGTATCCTGTGCCAATAGGGTACGGAGATGCGCTCTACTCTCCTTGGTAATAGAGAGTTCACCGCTATCCACCAACTCCATCACCGCTAGGTCGGCAAAGGGACGGTAGGGCTCCATCACATCATCGGAGAGCGGAAAGGGGTTGTACTTATTTTGGTGTTGCACCCCCAACTTAGGGGAGAGGCCCGAAGCGATGATGGATCGGGTGACCGAAGCACGCAAGATAGCATAGGCGTAATTGAATAGGGCATTGGGTGGGGCGCCATCTCGTCCGCGTATAAAGTCCTCTCCCAGTAGGGCACTCCAATAGATACGTGCTGCGATCCCCTCTCTATTATCTGGGTCGCCACTCCGCACCTCATCAGCAAGGTTGAGTAGCCTTTGGTGCTCCTCTATTCCTCGCGCCTTCAGCACTGCTGCTTGATTGAGGATCTTGCTCTTTACCAACTGCTTCCAGATGCTCTTTTTAGTAGGGATGGATGCTGCCACCTGCTCTCGAGTTCGCTCACCCTGTATGGAGTGTCCCTCTAGTGGATAGAGGTAGCCACTCGGGATATGAAACTCATCACAAACTACCACTATACAGCCCACCTCCATACAGTACTGGAGCATCCGGAGGGTGGTGGTCACCCTCGGATGCTCCAGTATCAATAGTCCTACCTCTGCTAGAGGGAGGGTCTGTCGCTCCTCTGTCTCCTTATTGGTTATCACCAATTGCCGATTTTCTAAGGAGAGGTGAACAGGACTAGATATGGTGATGGTTCGCTTAATCATCTTTCAACTTCACCTGCCCCGTGAGGGTGATCACTACCGAGTGAATATTATCCTTATCAGGTTCAAAGAATGGTAGGGACTGCACTCTAATCATCTCTCTATCATAATTGGTGGTGCTAGCAGTTGCCTTTCTAAAGAAATAATCCTTTGATGATAACTTCTGCACTCTATAGAGGTACTTGCTGAGATAGGCGGTATCGGATAGGTGATGGAGAATATCCTCTCTTGTAATTCCGATCAGATACATCTGGTTGCGCATCAGCTTGAAGAGAACCTTCTTGCCATCGGGTGGAAGCTGAAATATCTCCTCACCTCTATTCCGTCTATCAACCACATCCCACATAGTTACTACGCTCTCTTGGAGACTGCCATCTAGTGCCTCATAAATCAGCACGTGGTGATTATTTTGTGGGTCAACATACTGATTGGCCTCTTTTAGCCTTACCACATTATTAAACTTATCACATAATCTCACCTTTTTCACAGGCACAGACTCTCCACCATTGCGATTGGGGAGGTAGACTTTGGTTTTGCCCTCCTCATCAATGAAGGCATTCTTTGGGAAAACAAGCTTTGGATTGCCTATGTCTAGCCCAAACTCCTCCTTGAGTATCCGCAGCATCTCTTTCCTAATAGCGGCGTCCACCACTTTATTCAGTTGGCTCATCTTGGTCACTTCGGTGATGCTCTTCCTAGAGTGATAGCCCACCTCTGTCTCCCCTGGTGCTTTTCTCTGACCATAGATAGTAGCCTTATGTAGGGCACCTCTTACGGCGTAACCTTCAGAGGTATAGACCTTGCCTTTCTTGGTGATTTTGCGGGTCACCTTGGAGAGGGGATCCACTCGGTTCTTTTTATGTACCACCAAAATATCATTGATGGATTGCTCTGCCTCTTCTCTAAAGCCCTCCCACGGTAGATCGAAGCGTGGCTTTAGCGCCTCTCCTTGTCGATAGGAGTCATCTTGCCGGTTGTAAGTTGAAAGCTCCGTGACATAGTTTTGCTTGGCCAGTGCAATCACTAGGGCGTCCACAGCGTGGTGCCTATGGTCATCTCTATTCTTGACCGGCTCCAGTGCGTAGAGTCCTTGAGATTTATCGAGTAGGAAGAGCTTTCCTTCTAGCAGTACTTCGCCACCTCTTGGTGTTGGAGTTTTGGCGTAAAGTGGATAGATGGTGACTCGCTCTTCAGGAGAAAGAGTCTCACCGTACCGCAAGGATACATAATACTTGGTCTGCTCTTGGAGATTCAAATGCTGTACATCGATTGTCTTGCCATCGCACTGATCCAGAAGGAGCGAACCGTGGTTGGCGACGCCTGTGAGCAGTAGCTCTCCCTCTCCTACCTCTGGTGCAGGGCGAAGCATCTTGGTAAACTCTGCTGTATCGTAGTCAAGATTGAGATAGGCGGTACGATTGCGGTGCTCCTCCATATTGACCACACCACTATCCACTTCGGTCTCAAAGAGAGGGCTCCAGAAGGCGTTGCCATTGAGTCGACCCGATACTCTTACTGCGTTGTCGGTGGCTCTCTTTTTATTGCTAGGTAGCTCCCAAATAGGTTCGCCTTTAAGCTGAAGAGTGACCCAGTACTTTCCCGGATCGGTAGGGTACTGACTCTTCTTGACCTTTCGGAGTGCCTCAATATAGTCGCTAGTCAATTGGTTCTTGCTATTAATGGTAGCTGGCACCACTAGCATATCTTTGGTAGAGGGCTTGGGATTGAAGAGGGGCTGGCAGTATGGGGTACCGCCTACTGCGTGGTAAGCGATGAGGGCCTCACCCGTCACTCCATTGAGATCAAGGTGGGCAGGCTTGGGGTACTCCTTTCCATCGCGGTATAGCTTTGTCCCCTTGACCACTACGGGGATACGGATCTCATCTGCTGTTCTATAGGGAATTGGATTGAACTTGGGAACTACTCTTGTAATCACATTTGATTTAGTATCCAGAATTGCATAGACCTCCTTTTCTTCCCCAGCTGTTAGCTCCTTGCTTACAGTCCCTGGCAGGCACTCGTATGTCTCGCCTAGGATCTTATTGAGACCCCATAATCTTCTAAGGTTAGCAGTGATACTCCCCGATACAGTACGGACATCACCACAGATAGAGGTGAGGTATTCACGAGCTTTTACCGACATATAAGCGGTATCATTGAGCATCTTACTCGGTAGCTCCTCCAGCTGCTCTTGGGCACTCCGCTTGGATAGAAAGCGACTCGCCTTACGTGCTGGTAGCACTTGCCTTACGCGGTGTGTGATCTCGTCCCAATCCTCAGCACCCCAGAGGGTTTTGCTAGAGTTGACGGAGTAAAACTCGTAAGGGGTCATATTACCTTTCTCTCTATTGAAGTTGGACTCGCAGAGGGTCTTATTTCCAAAACTATTATCTAGGGAGATACTTCTAGGGATAATATGCTCTATTTGGAAGAGGTTGTTGCCATCATACAGTTGAGCCAGGCCTATATCTTTCCCAGTATAGGGGCAGCGGGCAACGCCATCTCCTTTCAGTCGGAGCTCCTTATGGAGTCGGTATTTCAGGATGTTATCTCTAGTGACCCGCACACCTCGAGCTCTTAGCTCTATCACCGCCTCCTCATTTTCTGCCCGATTGGCCTCTTGCTCCTGGCGTATCTTGAGGCGTCGGTCGAGGGACGACTTGAGGTCGCGGGAGAGCTCTATGGTGATGCGGTCGAACCTAAAGTTGGGGTTGCCTGTCTGCTCTATCATCTGATCTATAAGGGCATTGACCTCTCTTCGTACCGCCCAAAGGGCTTGCTCCACGATTGGGTTACGGAGATTATCCACCATACCTAGTCGATTCTGTATCTCTATCTTTTGCACAGACTGGGTAGGGTGGTAGAGCTTCATCCGTAATCGCTTTTCGTCCAAACCGGTCTGCTCGTCAGGATTGCTGAGGAACTCTATCAGTCGGTCGATCTTCTCGCCTTTTGAGGCGGGCTCATTGATGATCTGGAGTAGCTCTTGCCACATCTGCTCCTCTTTCTCAAAGTAGTAGTATCTCGGACCAAACGCATTTTTAACGCCACCGAGGAAAATTGCCTCTGTGTGGCTCCGCCCTTGGAGTAGGAATGGGATGATATTATCCATGGCGTGGATGGAGATAGAGCCATAATCATCAACGAGATTGATGCCCTCCAGTCGCTTGGCAAAGTCGGCTTTGAGCTTTAGTCCCTTTCGCTCTGCATAGTCGGCGATATTCTTCTCAAGTAATCTCTCATCATCGTAAAAGAGGAGCTTCTGCCAGATATCTATGTATATGGTATCGGTCTCTCCATAGTGGTAGCTCAATGTGCCCTTTTCAAAAAGGTCGGTGATACTGGCTATGGTAGGGCACCCTGGGAGGGATTGGTCATCGTCGTAATTGAGCTTGGAGACTAGGCTGAGGTGCCTTTTCAGGTCAGCTACCTTGATGGTCTTGCTATTTTTTGAGCAGAGGAAGTCGAGGGAGGTTTGGAATAATCCCATATCATAGAGTGTACGCCCCTCTACCCTCACATTGCTCAGCACCTGAAGTGCCCTATGAAATTCGCTGGTAGGGTGAGATACCGCTGCGGCACGTGGCCCTTGGATATAGTGGCGTTGCTTCAGAGCGTCGTACATCTTACGGCTCTCAAGGCTACACTTATTGATCAGGTGCTTCTGGGAGCGAAGTGGGCGCTGGTAAAAGAGGACGCTATCATTGGACTTATAGAGCAGCTCTCCACTCTCTGGATCGTGGCTAATCTGTCCGAGCAAGAGCTCCTTGACGGGAGTCCCCTCTATCTCTAGTCCCTCTAGGCCTAGTCGCTTAGACTGTTGACCCCAAATGCGCTCCATCTCCTCCACATACATACTGCGGAGGGTATACCTGCCTCTAGGCTTCTCCTCGCGTTGGGTAAATGGCTCTCCCTCCTTGGCACTAATCTGGTAGAGGTATTGCCCAAGGGTCTGCTCTCCCAGCTCCAACTTAGTCTGAGTGTAGCCGATGATAGCACCTGACCCCTTTGCCATAGCACCCTCATCGGTCTTCATCTTGCGTGAAGATTGGAAGCCTCGACGCTGGATGATGTGGTACAACAGGCGACCAAACTCGGCCCTCGTGATGCTCCCCTCAACCGCTCTTGAGCGAATCTCATAAGGGTTCATGGCCATCCAAGCTCTGAAGGCATCACTATCAGGAAACTGACGTGCTGCCGTCTTCCCTTCCTTATCCCAGGAGAGCCAAGCATCTATCTCCTCAAAAGTGAGTGGCACATAGCGATCCCCTTCGGGGCTATTGAGCTCACTGAGCTGATAGAGGAACTTGAGCAGCTGTGAGCGGCGCAAACGACGTCTATAGTTTTGTCTGCGACCTTGCCTTGCTACCCTTCGTGTCTCATTTTTTGGCTTCTCCTTATTGGTGCCGAAAGCCTCTTTACCTGCGGGGAATACATAGACTCCTGTGTGGAGTATTTGGTTGTTTTGTGTATCTACAATAGCTGTCCCCAAGCTACTGACTCCGATATCTAAGCCTAGTGTGATCATGATATATTACTTTAAGGATGAATAACTTATGAAACAAATATAAGACAATTATTTGGGCACTTCAAATATATTTCCTACATTTGCGGTATAAGATTATTCCCTAAAGTAATCTTTTCATAACAAGGCTATATGCCGAAGTTATTACGGCTCCACTTCGGTGGAGCCTTTTTTTATTTAAACTCCTTACATAGTGGAGCGAAGCTGGGACAGGTGATGGACGATCTGCTCCGCCACGTGGGTAGTGGTCGCCTCAGCCGTCACCTCAATGGTGATATCGGCCTGTGCGTAAAATGGTACGCGTAGGGGTAGGGTTGCCTCGACATACTGCTTCACCCCCTCTTTATCAAGCTGTGCCACCGCTGGTCGGCTCTCGCGGTAGAGGTAGAGCCACTCTGCCAATAGCTGGGGCGAAGCTTTGAGGTAGACCACAGTGCCACGCTGCTTCATGGTAGAGATATTATCGTGGTGGCTTGCCATCCCTCCGCCTGTAGCAATCACTACATCCTGAAGCTGAGAGAGCTCAATGAGGATTACCTTTTCCCGCTTCCGAAACTTCTCCAAACCACAGCAACTGATCATATCGCTCACGGAGGAGTGGTACTTCTGCTCAATATAG
This sequence comes from uncultured Porphyromonas sp., assembly GCA_900554935.1. Classification (GTDB taxonomy): domain Bacteria; phylum Bacteroidota; class Bacteroidia; order Bacteroidales; family Porphyromonadaceae; genus Porphyromonas_A. Next base: position 4,462 of record USJF01000037.1, on the reverse strand, counting down.
AGGTCGGTATCTACGAAGGGGAGCTGGAGGAGCCTTGCCAATTCACGGCCTATAGTGCTCTTTCCCACTGCTGGGAAGCCTACTATGAATATCGGTTTCATTGTCACATAATAATAATAATAGACCCTGGCAAAGGGAAAGCTTCACCAGGATCAGGCGTTACGCATTAGAAGAAATGTTGTACGAATGATCATATACAAGCTGTTGAGGATAATGGAGTAAGGACCTCGGCTGAGGGGTCAGACCTAGATAGGGTTGTCCGACCCCTCGGCCGGGGTCGCAAGGGTGTTTTACACCTATCTATGAGACCTTTGCACAGAGGACTCGGTCAGCTTTGAAAAGTTATTTAAAGCTGTATTTGGAATACACATCCGTGTCAGACTCTCTATGATATAGAGCCTTACAATCGTCTATGATATCCTCTGTACCAAATCCGTGAATGGCTCGGCCCATTAAGAACGAGACCGTATAGTCGTTCCAGTCTTTGCCTAATGACGATGCTTTCACCGCTCCTTCATTGAGGTACTTCCACATTTCCGCTTCACTGATGTATTGCAACCAATAACACCATTTTGCCAAGCTCACCAGTCGGCATACGTCCCAAGCATACGTGGAGGTTGTGGTCCGGACTTGAGCCAAATCCGTTTTTAGCCCGTCTGCTATCAAAGTCTGCAGCTCAATAAGTTCCTCGGAAGAACCTCTTTGAGCAAGGACTTCGTCCAATTCCGTACTCTGCTCTAAATTAAGCAGAGCGTTTAGCGTCTCTAGAGCATCTTCCCGACCATTAATGCCCCATTGTTTTTGAAGCCCGGTCTTGTATACATTCATATTATCATCGGTGATAATACTAAGGATGTCCTCACTGCGATAACAAGACAAGATGGCTCCAAATACCAGTAACCTTTTCTTTTCCTCGGTGAGCGGTGTTTGAGGATGAGAAGCCAAAAAGGCTTTCAGGTTTTTCTTAGCAAAGATCCGAGACACGATTTCAAACACGATAAAAGCAATAATCAAGACAGCGACTATTGCCACGATGATTTTCCAGATCATACAAGTATTATTCTAAAGTTAAACATAAGTCTATTATATCATATTTCCTACTTATCCACATGCTTCCCCATCATTTCTTCTACAGAAAGACAGAACCCGATCTCTTGGTAGATTTCAAGCAATAGGTCTTCGTTTAAAGATGTTTTCCCGCTAAGGCGAAGAAATCCTTTTGGCATATTGGAGGCATAATAAAATGTATCTCCGCTAAAGGAGAGCATCAAGTCATGAGTAAAGGAACAACGAAGAGCGGTAAGTTTCTTCATCATTGCCGGGGTCAAAATCATACGGGCTTCTACCTCGTCATCGGCATATACGGTAAAGAGACGTTCAAACTCGGGGTCTTCCAAATAAACAAACTTTGCTTTATGTCTCTCCCTCAGTTTTTGTATCGTCAGAGCGAAGTAGCCCAACTTATCCTCCAAATGGTCGGGAAGCAGCATAACAAATCCCCTGCAAGTTCTTGGAAGACGGCAGTAACCAAACATTCCCCTAAAGCTGAACATCGTGCTCTCTACTTGTGCGCCCCACATCGGACTGAAAATCGCCCGATAGAGGAGCCTAAAGGATCTCCATGGTTTAGTATTCTGTTCATTTGTTGCGGTTACTCCTATATCGGCTATTGTCAATGCTTGATGCTGAGTTGGGAAACTCAATGCACCGTAACTTGCCACTTGTAGAGTACCCTCCGACCTATTTGGGGTCCCGAATAGTCTGCTTGCCCGAATATCGGACACCTTTACTTCTTTTGTCGGAGAATAATTTGCATCCGGAAATAGCTGGTTGATAATTTGCCCCATTACTTTTTCCTCTTTCTGCTTCAGTACATTTAGGCATAAAGAGAACAGCGTATTGAGGACCACAAAGGCGACAAAGAATATGACGACATACGTTGCCGTTATTTGTGAGGTTTCATAATTGCCCGCATCGACGATATACCTTCCGAATATAGTGAATGCAAGCCAAAGCAGAGCCAAAGGGTAAACGGAATAAATGAGAAGCCTAACAATCTTACGCCACATAGCTATGTGGGTTAGTTGCCCTCTCATTTGTTGAGCGACAATCTTGAAGTCAATCAAGTGGTCTTCTTTCATCATTTATCCGAAAATCTCCTTGATATGAATGTCTCCCAACTCACTTTCAGGAATTTGTATCAATGCTTCTTTCCCAAGATGTTTTCTTGAAGCGATGTATGAAGACGGGAACATTTCTACGGCATTGTTGTAATCCGTTACGGTTGCGTTATAAGTTCGGCGTATAGCCTGCAATTCGTTCTCCATATCCGTTATCTGATATTGGAGATAGACAAACTGCTCATTGGCTTTGAGATCCGGATTACTCTCAACAACGGCCTTAACTTGTTTGAGAAGAGCGGAGATTTCTGTCCCGTCCTTGATTTGTTCTGCTTCGGGGGCTCCGTCTGCTCGAGACCTTAGTTCGGCTATGCGGGTAAGGATTTCATTTTCGTGTCCCATATACGCTTTAAGAGATGCCACCAAATTGGGTATAAGGTCATTTCTCTGCTTGAGTGCCACACAAATGCCACTCCGGCATTGTTCCACCCTGTTTTTCTTGGCAATGAGATTATTAGAGGTGATTATACCCCAAATCAGTATAAGCACAGCTATTGCGATAAGGACACTCCCGGCAATTATTGATGCAGTCATACAAATTCGCTTGTCTCAATGATTAATTCTTAGTAATCTTGTCGTCTTCATAGTGGCGTCGTACTCTTTCCATACCCCCGAACGTTCTCCATCGGCATACTGTCCCTCTACAACCAGAATCGGATTTCCGTTGCGCAAAACTTCTTCTTTGTACGCCCCATGTAGCACGCCCATGCGATAAGTTCGTGTGACTTTGCTTTCAACGCCATCTCCCTGCTTCGTGAGTTTCCACTCGACCCCGTCTTTCTTCCCATTCACCCAACGGGTCTCAAGTATTTGAGCACCGTTTTGGCTGTCATACCGCTTCTCAAAGCCGTTTTCCACACTTTCCTGGTATTCTTTCTCCAAATCCAAACGACCGTCTTTGAAATAGGTTTTTACACAGCCATCGATTTTGCCCTTCTTCATAGGGGTAATCTTGCTGGCAGTTTTGCCGTCTTGGTAGTACTCCGTGAACACCCCATTTCTTTTCCCCTGGTCATACGCTCCCGTTTCTCTCAGTACACCATCCCGATAGCGGTGGTACTTGCCATCCATCAGTCCGTTAGAAAAGGAAATAGTCTCTTCGTCAAGCCCCCGCTTGATACGCCACTCTCCCTGCAAGGGTTTTCGGCTGTCCTTTTCGAAATAAACTGTCGTATTGTTTTCGCCCGATAGGGGTAAGAGTTCATCGCTTAGAATCACCTTTTGAGCCGATACCGAAAGGCTCAGCAACAGCGAGAAGAAAAAGAGAATATATCGATTCATATTATAATAGAATGCCCAATTATTTAATTGGTTACTTTTACTTCATTGCCTGTTTAATAAACGTGAAACTATGTGCTTCGCTTCCTTTGTCCTTTGTTGCTTTAAGTTTCTCTGCTCTCGGGCATATAAGAAAATATCCTGCCTCTTTTATCAAGAGGCAAGAGCATACACAGATACTCAATGGCAAAGATAGAGTTTTTTTTTGCGATACTCTGACCAAAACAATGGATAAAAACAAAGACCTACATCATTACCGATGAAGGTTTCTGTTGACATAGTTCTCACTCAGTATTCTGTTTATGTCTGAGAGCCGGTAGAGGATTTTCCCTGCGATTTGGGTGTAAGGGATAATGCCCTTATCCCGATAGTCTTGCAGGGTGCGAGGGGAAAGGAACAGTCTCTCGCAAACCTCCCGTCCTGTGAGGTAGATTTCACCTTCAAAAAGAGGACGATGAGTTTGAGCGATGCTTCTCACTCGATTCGTCAAGCCTTTAATGCCAGAGATGAGTTGCTTCATCTCTGGTGTTTCTTTATTGATAGTTTCGTACTCCATAGTCGTTAACCTTTACGAGTGTTAGAGTTAGCGAGGAGAGCTTCCACATCCTCTCGCTTGTAATAGCACTTATGTCCGATTTGGATAAAGGGCAGCACGGACGAGTCTCGATAGTGCTGCAATGTTCGCTTACTGATGTTCAGTATTCGGCATACATCCCCATTGTGTAGTAAGTCAGGGAATTGGGCTGGTGGTGCAAAATGTTCATTGAAACTCTTTGTCAGCTCCTCGATGCACTCTTTCAGTTCCTCCCAAGCGGAGGTGTCAATGGCTGTAAATCTCATTTTGTTGTTGTGTTATTTGCGTTGTTATTACTTTCTGACGCAAAAGTAAGCAGGCTCTTTCATTATTCCTCCAAGCGCAGAGATAGCGGGATATACGAGGAAATATTAGGAGACTGTTGCATAAAGGCGAATCGCTGTGTTGCTTTCGGGATTCGGCTTCGGTC
>USJF01000036.1 GCA_900554935.1 uncultured Porphyromonas sp. | reverse complement strand
CCCGCCCCACCGTACTCTGTAGGAATTGTGATGCCCATAAGACCGAGCTTGCTCATCTTCTCCACCGTCTCGATGGGGAAGCGCTCCTCGTCATCTATCTCTGCCGCTAGGGGCTTAACCTCCTTCTCTGCAAACTCTCTAATCATCTGCAAGAAGAGTTCTTCATGAGGTGTGTAATTGAAATTCATAATCAGTATTGTCTAATAAAATTTATGGACTCTAACTTTATTGCTTCATGGGCTGTACATTTTCATCAAAATGCAGCTCTGCCTCTGTAGCAGCCTGTATCTCTTCACGAGTTACGCCATCATATATCTCGGTAACCCAAAGGCCTTTGCCCTTACGCACCTCTATCACGCACATCTCGGTGACAATCATATCAACTTGTCCCTTGGCAGTGAGTGGTAGGTGGCACTTCTTGAGTATCTTAGGATTACCCTTTGCTGTGTGCTCCATAGCTAGTATCACTTTCTTGGTACCTACTAGCAGGTCCATTGCACCACCCATACCAGGGGCACGCTTACCAGGAATGATCCAATTGGCTAGGTCTCCCTCTTCATCAACTTCCAGAGCACCTAGCACACTGACATCTACATGACCTCCTCGAATAATACCAAAGGAAGTGGCACTATCAAATGTAGCAGCACCAGGTACAGTAGTGATGGCACCACCACCCGCATTTATCCAATCAGGGTCTTCTTGACCTGCTTCGGGAGTAGCTCCGAGACCGATCATTCCATTTTCGCTCTGTAGCATCACATGAACGCCTTCGGGCAGAAAGGAAGGGACCATTGTGGGTAGCCCTATACCAAGGTTGACCACATCACCATCCTTTAGCTCTAAAGCGACTCTTCTTGCGATGACTTCTCTGACTTGTTGTTTGTCTAATGCCATAATCTTAGTCTTTATAGTATTTGTATTTATCTTGTTTTCAGTTTTGAAGTTCCTGACGCCGGACCATCTCCTGTGCTATAAACGACGCTACGTCATCGGCATAGGTGTTGGCACCAAATCCTGCATCATAACCGAGCTCTTTGGCAAGTTCGTGGGTGATACGAGGACCTCCACAGCATACTATCATCTTGTCTCTAAGGCCTTCTGCCTCGATCATCTCTATTAGTTCAGTAAGGTTTTGGATATGGACATCTTTTTGCGTCACTGTCTGAGAGATAAGTAGTGCATCGGCATTGAACTCGATTGCCTTGGCCAGAAACTCATCATTAGGTACCTGGCTCCCTAAGTTGCGTGCCTCTATCATATCATAACGCTCCAATCCATAATGGCCTGCAAAGCCTTTCATATTCATGATTGCATCGATCCCTACGGTATGTGCGTCGGTCCCTGTACTAGCGCCTAGTACCTTGATGGGCTTTCCTAAGTGGGTGCGGATATACTCGTCGGTCTCTTCCATCGACATTGTAGTCGACTCCACCTTGGGCACGTATATATTGCTATAGTCTACAGTATGCGTACAACTACCATAGCAGTTAAAAAAGGTATACCCTTCGGCAAGCTCTTTAGAGAAGACCACCATAGGATTTTGAAATCCCATCTCCTTAAGAAGCAGCTTGGCTGCCTCTTCGGCCTCAGCGCCTTTAGGTACAGGGAGCGTAAAACTCAGCTGCACCTTGCCGTCGTTCATGGTGTCGCCATAAGGCTTCACCTTAGATAGGTCTAACGTCCTATCATAACTTTTATCTTCGGTTGAATATAGTCCTCCACTCATAATTTGCCCGCAATCTTATTGTCTTTCATTAGTTCCAAAATAGGGTTGTAGTACCGCTCCCCTTTTCGCTTAACACCTTCCAGACCCTTACCTCCATCTTGTGGTCGCTTAATATCAGCAAAGATGCCTTTCGAGAGTGCTATAAAGAGTCCTTCTTCTTTGATATTCTGCAACAGAGTCAATGCCTTATCAAGAACCCCTTTGGCTCGAGTTTGCATGATTCCATTCTCTTTAAACTCCACATCTTCACCGATGGACTTCATATTATTGAATATATAGCGTGCATTCTCAATTGAGAGATACCGGTCGCTCATAAAAGGAGTATGTATCGCCTCCGTAGGCATACCTAGGAGCTGTAGGCCTTGGTGTGTCCAGATTCCAATCATATTGAAAAGGGCATCCTGAATATGACCTCTAAAGATATTACCGGTCATAAACTTAGTTGGTGGCATATATTTCAATGGCGCCTTTGGGAAGATCTCTCTCGTCATCTGTGCTTGCGCCAACTCATAAAGAAAACCATTCTCCACTGCGGGGTCCATTTCAAAGGCGTGCCCAAGTCCCATCTGTTCTTCTGGAATACCAGCCTTAAGAGCAAATTGTTCATTGATGAGGTCTGATGCTAACACCGTATGCGCTTCCTCCAATGCATCGGCAGTAGTGAGGTAGTTATCCTCACCCGTATTGATAATCACTCCTGCAAAACCATTGATGACACGACTGGTATACTGGTCCACAATGGTGCGCTTCATATTAATATCCCTAAATAGAATACCATAAAGGGCATCATTAAGCATCACATCAAGGCCTTCAAACGCACCCATGATAGCAATCTCTGGCATACATAGTCCAGAGCAGTAGTTACATAGACGGATGTAACGACCAACTTCCTCACCCACTTCATCAAGGGCTTTTCTCATGATACGGAAGTTTTCTTGCGTAGCATAAGTACCACCAAATCCTTCAGTTGTAGCTCCATAAGGTACATAATCAAGAAGGCTTTGCCCTGTAGTACGAATCACTGCAATGATATCAGCACCCTGACGAGCTGCTGCTTGCGCCTGCACCACATCCTCGTAGATATTACCTGTAGCGACAATCACATAGAGATAGGGTTGAGGTCCCTCACCCACCTCTTTAATGAACTTTTCTCTTCTAGCACGCCTTGCAGCGATACGCTCCATACCTGCCTTTATATATGGAGCAAGAGTGTCAGCCACCTCCTGCTCTGAGGCAGCTGGAAATTGCGTCAGCTTAATCTTACCATCCGACACCTCCTCAGCGATCTCTTGTGGCTCCTTACCCGTGGCAACCATCGCAGATGCCAGATAAAATAGAGCGCCACTAGAGAGAGCGTTCTCCTCAACGAGATGCTCCACCACCACATTAGGTAGAGGCACCTGATTTCCATCTACACCATCTATCCCTACAAAGCGACAAAGGGTGCGTTCTACGGCTACCGTAGTATATTCATCTACAAAGGTTTGTACATCTTCTGCAATTGCTCTTGCTGCCCCACGAGCTTGCTCCACCTTTGAGAAGTCAATTCCCACTTTACTTTTCATATTCATACAATCGTCCTAAAACACTTGTTGCTTAAGTCCAAAAACTCCTCATCCACCCCTAGAAGTCTGGCTATTCTAAAGGCCTCTCTTGGCACCGAATCCTGACTATCTGGCACCAAACTATAGTCCATCAAGTCAGCAAGATGCGACACCTTTACGCCTTGCATATCCTTTCCCTCCATAAACCCCCGTACTCTCCATCGTCTTCCTTGAGATGGCACACCACTATAGTGAGTAGTAATAAGTGCCGTAGCACCATATTGCTCCAGTAGTTTCACAAGTCCAGCTACGAGGGCATACCCTTCCTCTGGATTGGTGGTACGTGCTGGCTCATCAATAATTGCGAGCACCTTTTTCCCACTTTTCACTGCATCTATAATCCCATTAAGACGTATCATCTCAGCCCCAAACGAAGAGAGCCCCATACGCATATCTTCGCCATCACCAGCGGAGTAAAGGAGTTGCTCCACCACTACCATAGTAGCCGACTTAGCCAAAACATACATACCAAATTGCATCATTCCCTGCGCCAAAGCCACTGAGTGTAAAAGCACACTCTTACCGCCCATATTGGCACCAGAGATCAAAGTGGGCTCTCCTTCAAACTCTATTGAAACAGGCTGGAACCGTCCACCTCTCCGTGCCACTTGATCCGACACCTCAGGATTAACCAACTCCTCCAAATGCGTAGTCCCTGAGGGTATTGGCTTTGGTCTACACGCCCGATACCTTACTGCCCAATCCGCTTTAGCCAAGATTGCTGTATCGTGAGCCAACGCTTTCAATACCGTCTCCAATTGATCAGCAAAAGGAGCTAACTCCTCAGTCAGCCTTATCCGCACAGCCTCTTCACATTGCGAGAGCTGGGCATTAAGCTCAGCCAAAGGTGCATCCTCCTTGGTACGAGCTATTGCATCTCTAATCTCTTTAAGGCTTGCATCGAAGTAATTGTCAAGATAAAAACTAGGCAACCGCTCCTCACGTGGATCAAGAACTGATAGCACCCCCTTCAACGAAGGACGTGCATACAATTGGTAGTGATAAAGGGCTTGAATCTGAGCAATCTTCTCATCTATCAAAGCCAACTTCTTAATCTCGAAGAGATCTACATCACTACAGATAGCACCAGTAGCCCTCAGTACCTCAATAGAGCCAGAGATATTCACCACCTCCTCCAACTGTAGCTGTAGGAGTGGAATACCCTCAGTAGTATTGATATATCCAACGAACATAGCGACCTCATCAAGAGCGTCCTCAATCTCCTCTTGATTAGTGAGCCAAGAGCTATCCAATAGAGCCAAACGACCGATACTAGAGGAAAAAGTCATCTCCTCCAGTACATGCCTCAGCCCCTTGATCTGCTCTAGTGCCTCACGAAATCTCATTACCACTTCTCATTATATCATACACTGGCACCTCAAGTGCCTCATTCAAACGCTCACACATCTCCTCCGAAGGCATCCTAAATCCAGTAGGAGCCACAGGGTTAAAAGTCACTGCTACCAACTCCGCACGCCTCAGGGTATAGAGTTTTTTGCCACTAGCTAAGAGACTCCTCATCGCTTGCCCAGTTACAAATAGTCTTGTAAAGTCGCGGACAATCAAACCTCTACATCCCTTAGACTGCCTGATACGCTCCAAGAGGTTATCGTGTACCGCACCTGAGACATATATTAGTCCATCCATCAATTGCCACTTACCATCCTCCCAAAACTGAGGAAGTAGTGCCGATGCATAGCCTGGGTCAAGCACCTCATCGCCCATTACTAAGCGTATCCCGTGGGTCACCTCCTCAAGTCTACTCGCCAGTAGACGGTCCGAAAGCTCAGGCAACTCTATCTGTTGTACCAATTCCTTAGTCAGCTGTATCAGTCGCTCTGGCTGAGCCGAAAAGGCCGCACCTGTAGCAAGTATCAGCCCTTCCGCTACAGCTGGTGAAGCAAGTGACAAACGAGAGAGTGCACCATCGATAATCGATAAATCTGCCCCATTCTGTTGCATCACCTCTACCACCTTACGAAGCCCTTGAGTGGTTGGCGGGCCTGCGATCAGTACCTTTCCTGTTCCTTTAGCTCGACCATATATCAACCTACCTGTAGAGGTAGTATAGACCCGCTCCACTCCCAGCACCTCCGCCGAGAGCTGCTTCTGCCGATAGTAGTGCTCCGCAGTGACAAATAGAGTACCCGTAGAGAGAGTAATCTCAGGCTTCTCCGTCTGCGTCACTTGGTCGCGTCGCTCCCCCTCTAGCCCTATAGAAGTGAGCCCTATCACCTTGTCAGGTGCTTGAGAGGCTATCCGATGAAGTACATAATTGAGTGTGGCGGTCTTGCCAGTATTCTTGGCTGTTCCTACTATCGAAAGGCTACTTAATGCGAGTAGTTTCTGGATAAATGGCATACCACAACTATTGACAAAACCACCTCACCCAAGTGAGTTACTTATTTTTATACTGCTCTCTAATTCGCTTAGTGCGCTCCTTACGTGCCAAGTGAGTAGGAGAAAGCGATAGATGATTCCCTGCCAATAGAGAAGAAACACCATCACAAGTATCATTACACTCCTCACAGTTGCAAGTCCCCTCTTGATAACCTTCAGGCTCAGTATAAGTGGTAATCACGCCCTCGTAATTGCGGAGCACCACACGGCGAGGCGATTGTGAAATAATATAATTTGGCATCACAGGAATCTTACCACCACCACCAGGAGCATCCACCACAAAGGTAGGCACGCAGTAGCCAGAGGTATGGCCTCTCAATGCCTCAATAATTTCTATACCCTTAGATACAGGCGTACGGAAGTGACTAATTCCTTGAGAAAGGTCACACACATATATATAGTAAGGACGCACCCGAATCTTCACCAACTCGTGCACCAAGTGCTTCATAATATTAGGGCAGTCATTGATACCACGCAGAAGCACCGATTGATTACCTAGTGGGATACCAGCATTAGCCAGACGCTCGCATGCCAACTTCGACTCCTCAGTTATCTCATTAGGGTGATTGAAGTGAGTATTGAGCCATACAGGATGATACTTAGAAAGCATCTGCACCAGCTCAGGAGTGATACGCTGTGGCAATACCACAGGAGCACGAGAGCCAAAGCGGATAATCTCCACGTGTGGAATAGCCCTTAACCGTTGTAGAATATACTCCAGCATCTTATCGCCCACCATCAGAGCATCACCACCAGAAAGAAGCACATCACGAACCTCAGTAGCTTGCTCAATATACTCAAGAGCTCTATCAATGCGCTCTCTAGGAGCCGATGCATCCTTATGCCCAGCAAAACGACGGCGCGTACAGTGCCTACAATACATTGCACACATATCAGTGATAAGGAATAACACCCTATCGGGATATCTGTGGGTCAGTCCGGGCACTGGAGAGTCCTCATCCTCACTCAGAGGATCGAGCTGATCCTCAGGGCTCACCACCAGCTCCTTAGCAGTTGGCACCGCTTGTTTACGAACTGGATCGTTGGGGTCTTCAGGATTGATTAGGCTAATATAATAAGGAGTAATCGCCATGCGAAGTTGCTTAAGTGTACTACGCACCCCTTCTAGCTCCTCCTCCGTTAGTGATACATACTTCTGCAAGTCCTCCACCGTCTCGATACGGTTTTTGAGTTGCCAGTGCCAATCATTCCACTCCTCATCAGTCACGTGAGGGAAGTAGTATGCTCTTCTACTTTTATTCATAAATAATATTTGGGTCTTTATTTTTTATTTAGTGGATGGAAGTATAGGGCATAGTAGCGTAATGCCCTACCTTCCTCACCACAAATGATTTATTCGTTATGCGTATAGCTCTGTAAATAGGTCTCTCAGTGCCTTGCACTCTCTAAACTCCTGTAGAGTAATCTCAGCGTGCCCAGCAGTATAGCCGTTACCGACCATCATAGTCACCTCACTACCCACTCCCTCAGCGCCTAGGGCAGCCTTGGTAAAGCTCGTTGCCATAGAGAAGAAGTAAACAATGCCATCCCCTTTAGTACAGAGGATACTCGTCATCTCCGTATCAGGGATATTGACATTATTGATAGTGATATCACTCATTTTACCATTTGTGAGCTTCTCCACCTTCTCCATCACAGGGATAGGCTGAGTGGCATCGGCCGAGAAGACCTCATCACAAAAGCCCAAACGCTTTAGCCGCTCCACACTCTCCTTAGAGTAGTCAATACCGATCACTTTACCAGTAACGCCAGCACGCTTCTTCGCTTCATAGCAGCAGAGCATACCACTCTTACCACCAGCTCCAATAATCGTTACTATATCCCCCGGCTTCACTAGCTTAGCCACCTGAGCCGGTGCACCAGCTACATCCAGTGCCGATAGCACAAGGTTCTCAGGCAAGTCCTCTGGAATCTTAGCATAGATACCACTCTCAAAGAGGATAGCCTTACCCTCAATATCCACCTGGTCTATCTCTGGACGAATTTCTTTGATCTTATCGATTCTTAGTGGAGTGAGTGAAAGCGAAACGAGTGTTGCCACCTTATCCCCCTCCTTTAGGTCAATCTTACCCTGAAGTGCGTCACCGATCTTCTCCACCACCCCAAGTAGCATACCACCTGAGCCAGTCACGGGATTGCGATGCTTCCCCTGCGTCTCCACAATATCCATCATAATCTCAGCGATCTTCTTCTTGTCGCCTCCAGCTTGTTTGGAGATCTGGGTGAAGCTTGCAGAGTCTATATTAAGCGTCTTCACATCGATGAGAATCTCATTATCAAAGATCTCATCCATATTATTGTCCACCTTATCGGCAGGCTGTGGCAATACCCCTTTAGGCGAAATTACTCGATGGGTGCCATATCTATTTCCTGGTTTCTGAGCCATAAATATATATTTAATGTCTATTCTATTATTCTTAATACGATCGGATCTAGAGCATCATTTGCGAGGTGGAAGTGAAAGGATCTCACGTGCCTCATCAGAGGTAGCGATCTCCCTACCCAACTCCTTGGCGATCCGCACCACCTTTGCCACCAACTCGCCATTGGACTTAGCCAGCACTCCCTTAGAGAGATAGAGGTTGTCCTCAAAGCCCACACGCACATGGCCACCCATAGCGATCGCATGTGCAGCGAGTGTAAACTCATGGCGTCCGATTCCGGTAGCGGTCCAAGTAGAGCCTTCAGGAAGGGCATTGACAAGCCACAAAAGGTTAGAGACAGAAGCCGATGAGGCACCCGGAACACCCAGTACAAAATTAAACTGCATTGGGTGCCCTGGAGCTTCCCCACGACGAGCCATCTGAAGAGCCGCCTCTAGGTGACCCATATCAAAGCACTCATACTCAGGCTTGATATTATTCTCTAGCATTCGCTTGCCAAAAGCCCTCATCATCGGTAGGGTATTCTCAAATACCTCATCACCAAAGTTGACAGTACCACAATCCAGCGTTGCCATCTCAGGCATCAACTCTGTAGGCTGCAGACGCTCCTCTGCCGACATTCCCACAGCACCTCCCGTAGAGGGGATAATGATGACATCTGGCAATTCGCGCAAGATAGCATCCATCACCTCCTTGTAGCGTGCCTTAGACTGAGTAGGAGTGCCATCATCCTCTCGTACATGTACGTGAAGCACAGCAGCTCCTGCATCATAGGCACTCTTCGCCTCGCGCACCATCTCCTCTACAGTATAGGGGACAGCCGGATTGTGTTCCTTCGTCACCTCAGCACCGCAAATCGCAGCTGTAATGATCAGTTTATCCATTGTATCTTACTTCCCTTTTCGTTGACAGTTCTTTGGAACCACACAAGTACCACTTGCTCTACATACTACGATAGGCTCTTCCAGCACATCAGCTGCCGAAGCACTGATATCTGTACGAGGGATAATCACCTTACGTGCCTCAAAGACCATCTTGCGAGAGGAGTTACCAGTACTTACGATCTCCCCAACAGCCTCAATGTAGTCACCAGCATGGACTGGGGCCTTAAACTCCACATTGTCATAAGCCACGAAAAGACCCTCATCACCATCATTCATAATGAGCAATTCGGTAGCCACATCGCCAAATAGCTGCAGCATACGTGCTCCATCCACTAAGTTACCACCATAGTGTGCGTCACCGCTTCCCATGCGGAGGCGGATCAATGACTTTAGATTATTATTCTCCATATATCTAGTGTTTATCTTTATTCAATAATATAATCTACCAATATACCTGAAGTATGGATTGCCTCGGGTGCGATTTCACCGGTAGGTACCTTGTGCTCTATCTCAGCCACAACCGTATCGGCAGCCATTGCCATAAGAGGTTGGAAGTTTTGAGTCGTTCCCTTGTAGACTAAGTTACCCATCTCATCACCAATACTTCCCTTAATGAAAGCAAATTCAGCTCTTAATGGTTTCTCAAGAAGGTACTCAACGCCATCCACAGTCACCCGCTGCTTACCATCAGCCACAATAGTGCCTAGTCCAGTAGTAGTAAGTACACCACCAAGACCACAACCACCTGCCCTGATCTGCTCTGCAAGTGAGCCTTGTGGGCAGAAATGGATCGTCAGCTCACCACTATTCATCTGCTCGGCAGTATGAGGGTTGGTACCGATATGCGATACATAGAGCTCCTTTACCTGATGATTGGCGATAAGACGGCCACAACCTAGCTCGGGATAAGAGGTGTCATTCACAATCATAGTAAGATCCTTCACCCCACTCTCCACAAGTGCGTCAATGATCTTCTCGGGGGTACCATTACCTAGGAACCCGCCCACCATGATACTCATACCATCGTGAAACTTCTCTTTAAGTTGAGATAAACTTATACCTTTACTCATAGCTTTATAATATTTATTATATATTCTTTTACCCAAGCCGTAACTCAAGAGATGGACTACTTCTACCCCTTGAAACTTTCAACATGAAAGGTGTGGTTTTTTCTGTTGTGCACCCTTCACAAAAGTCCTTTTACAACTGTCCCCCAAAAATACAGAAAAAACTAGTAATTGCCTAAGAAAACGGGCAGATTTATTCAAAACTTACATTTTGGATAGGGGAAGGACTTTTGTCATTTGAACAAATATCAAAACTAATAACTTATCCTACGATCAGTAGCAAGATTCAATAAAACGACGTAAAAGCAACGAAAGAGTAGCTACCCACGGAAGACAATTGTTCATTAAACAATACAAAAAAACAGGGGAAAATATGGGACATTCGTAGCGTCCCTATAACACGCTGTCGTTCAATACTGTACCCAAGTCACCATAGAGCTCGTATCTAGGCCATCAGCGAGTTACAAACTCCGCTATCCTGAAGTTTGTAACTCAGGAATCATGGAGTTTCGAACTCGACAATCACTCAGTTACAAACTGAACTTATACCTTTACAACACTATGATTTATAACTAATTATAATAACCCTTTCAGCCAAAGGCATCCATCGCTCAAGATGTCTTTAGATTAACAATCATTAGGTCTATTCCTTTCAGAAATAAATCCATTTGCAGTTAGTAATAATTTTAGTATCTTTGCCGAACGTTTATTGACAGTAGAACTAAGTAAATAAATAAAGCAATGAAGAGGACATATCAACCTTCGGTAAGGAAAAAGAAGAATAAGCACGGCTTCCGTGCTCGTATGGCTACCGCAAATGG
>USJF01000035.1 GCA_900554935.1 uncultured Porphyromonas sp. | reverse complement strand
AAAGAAACCGCCCCAAAATGTGGTGTGGGTACGCATTAGAATAGTCTTAGAAGAAACAGTTGTACGAATCATCATATACAAGCTGTTGGGGATAATGGAGCAAGGACCTCTCCGAGGTCCTTACCGATAGACGTAAAAAGGAGCGTCGGAGCCCCCGAAGGATGCCAATCGGATAGCCCTCGGTCGAAGACCGGCTGTAGCTCTGGGTGTTTGGCGAGTTTGTAACTGCGTGATCACTGAGTTTGTAACTGCGTGATCGCTGAGTTACAAACTAAGTAAAGACTGAGTTTGTAACTGAGTGATGGCTGAGTTTGTAACTCGGTGATGGCGTGTTACCTGACAAAGCCTCAGAGCAAGTTCTGCGACCACAAGGGTCGATTGATAATTATCGTACTTTTTCCCCGCCGGTCTTCGACCGGGGTCTATCTGAGTGGCACCCTGACGGGTGCTTCATATATTCAATCCAATCTCCCGGGGGGTTCTCTTTTGGGGATCACTATATGTAGGTATATTAATGATTAGGGATTATTTACATAATATCATAAAATGCACTCTTGGGTAAATTGGTAATAACTTTCTCGGTAATCTCACTATGAGAGGAATGTAGGTGCATTATTGAGGTGAATGTAAGTAAAGTAGAAAATAAACTAAAAGTCCTAAAAATATAGGGTCTTCTAGGTATTGACAATGGGTGATGAACTACCTAACTTTGCACAAAAATAGTAATTGTATGATGAAAGGAAAGGTTTTACTTAGGACATCGCTACTCTTCGTGTTTATTGTGAGCTCTCTTAGCTATGCCGATGCGCAATGCTGTAAGAGGGATAGTGTGAAGCCAGCCGGAAGTCGTCTCACCCTTGGTGGTTATGGTGAGGCTGTGGCTAGCCGCTATTTTTACTCCGACAATGTGAATCGCTATAGCAAGGCTGACCGGTACAAGGATGTGCCGAGTCGTGGCTCGGTGGACTTGCCTCATGTGGTATTGATGCTGGGTTATGACTTTGGGCATGGCTGGTCGCTGAATACGGAGTTGGAGCTAGAGCATGGAGGTACGGAGAGTGCCATGGAGATTGAGGATGAGGAGTTTGGCGAGTGGGAGTCGGAGATAGAGCGTGGAGGCGAGGTGGCTCTGGAGCAATTCTGGCTACAGAAGTCGTTTAGCCCTCACTTTAATATCCGTCTTGGGCATGATATTGTGCCTGTGGGCTATACGAATGCGCACCACCTGCCTAATCAGTTTTTCACGGTGTATAGGCCTGAGGGTGAAAACCAGATATTGCCTTGTACATGGCACCAAACGGGTATTTCGCTTTGGGGTAAGTGGCGCTTTATGCGCTATCAAGCGATGCTACTCCCTGGGCTCAATTCGCTGCTCTTTAGTAAGGATCAATGGATCAAGAATGGCTCTGCAAGTGCCTTTGAATTTACACCATCCAATAAATATGCTGTGGCTCTTCGCCTTGATTTTTATCCGGTGAAGGGGCTACGTATTGGTCTTAGCGGGTATTATGGAGAGTCGTTCAATAACACGCTACAGAGTGATGAGCGGGGTAAGTACAAGGGTGTGCGTGGAGCTGTGACGATTGGTTCTGCCGACTTTAGCTACAGTGGCTATGGATTCCGAGCTATGGGTAGTTTTGATTATGGTCACCTTGGGGATGCTGGTATTATCTCGCAGCACAATCGTTCACAGAGTTCTACATCGCCCTACAAGCGTACACTGGTGGGGGATAGGGCGCATGCTGCCTCGATCCAGGCTGGCTATGATCTCTTGCATCTATTCCCCTCTATGCGTGGTGGTCGGCAGGAGCTCTATCTCTTTGGTGCCTATGAAAATTATGATGCCTACCATCCGGTGAAGGGCAATAGCGACTACACGTGGACCGATCGCCAGAGAGTCGCTGCAGGGCTCAACTACTACCCTATGAAGGAGCTGATGATCAAGGCGGAGTACAGCATTAGGCTCTTGAAGAAGGACTTTAATAATGAGCCTAGCATTTCTCTTGGAGTGGCTTACTCGGGCTTCTTTTTGAAGTAACGATGGCTTTTCCCTAGACAATAATTCAATACACAATTAAAATATACAATGATGAATAAGCTATTTTCTTATGCCTTAGTGGCATCAATGGGACTGCTTTGGAGTGCGTCCCTATCATCCTGTAGTAGTGATGAACCAACACAAGCTGGCACTGAGCAAAGGGACAATACCTACAAGCAGATTGCTGAGGCTTTTGTCAATAAGACGGTAGTCCCTACCTATACTCAGATGGCTCTAAAGTCTTCGGCCTTGGTGGAGAACTTGAAGACTTATAGGAAGGAGCCTACTCAGGAGAACCTGAATAAGGCGTGTGAGGATTTTATCGCTTCTCGTAGCTGGTGGGAGCGTAGTGAGGCCTTTCTCTTTGGTGCAGCTAGTGACTTCGGTATCGACCCACACATTGACTCTTGGCCTCTCGACCTACAAGCTTTGCAGAAATATCTGGAGGAAGCTAAAAATATCGAGGAGCTGGATGGCGAGGACTCTGATGTGGTGGCAAGGACTAAGCTTGGTCAGGAGCTACTGGGTTATCACGGGGTGGAGTATATCCTCTTTGAGAATGGTAAGCCACGTATCGCTGGCTCTATCTCTGATAAGTACTTGGTATATGCTATCGCTGTAGCTGGTGACTTGCGTAATAGCTGCTGGCAATTGCTAACCGCTTGGGCTGGTGAGGAGTATGCCTCTAAGCTCGATAAGGATCTAGTGAAGCATATCTTGGAGGATGTGGAGCTGCCAGTGCTGGTAGGTGGACAATTCTCCTATGGTGAGAATATAGTAAAGGCTGGGCAACCAGGCTCTGTATACCGCTCTTGGGTCAATGCTATGGAGGCTATTGTCTCTGGGTGCAATGACATTTGTGACGAGGTGGGTACCTCTAAAATTGGTAAGGCTCATACGGGTGAGGATGTATCCTATATTGAGTCTCCATATAGCCAAAGGTCTATCCATGACTTTTATGATAATATCTCTTCTGTGGAGAATGTGTACCTTGGTGGTATCGAGGGAAATCGCGGTGCATCACTCCATGAGTATATGCTAAAGCACAATAAGGAGATGGATGCTAAGGTACTTAAGGCTATTGCCAATACTAAGAAGGCTATTGAAAGTATGAAGGCACCTTTTGTCCTCAATTATACGGATGCTGGATGTAAGGCAGCGATGGAGGCTTGCAAGGCACTCGATGAAACGCTTAGCGAACTCAAGCAGGAGCTGAGTAAGTAAGTAGGACTATCTATGTGGCACCCCGCTTTGGTGTGCTACCCAACGCTCATTGAGTGCCCCGGGAGCTCTAGTCACGATGCTCTCTCCGGGCACTCAATGAGTGCTATAAAATGAATCTATAAACCTACATATATCAATAAATCAAATGAGGTACAACGGAAAGGCTCTATTCGTATCTGCAGCTGGGATGTTATTGGGATTGTTTTCCACATCATGCCAGAAGGACCCAGGCTGCGATCCGAAGGGTGAAGAAGAGCTAGCAGATGAGTGGTATGCTGGCGGACGACTGGGCACCACTTTTAATTCCACTGCCAGTGCATACGAAGACCCTACACCAGCCATCGAGGAAGCTGGGCTTGAGTTTCAATTCAAAATGGGCGAATTCTTTTTTGAGCGCCCCTTTAATTCAAGTCAACGGCCTTTCAATGGTCGAGGGCCACTCTACTCACGCCCTTCTTGCGAAACCTGCCATATCGGCTATGGTCACGGATGGCGTATCACTAAGTTCGACCCTAAGGAGTGGGGTAATTCTACGGAGCTGGAGATCTGTAATGCCGATGGCGACTTACTCTCTTTCTTCAGTCCAAAGTTCCAAGGTATGCCCCCATTTAAGTCTTATCTTGACCCCTCTAAGGTGGAGATTAATTGGCTGGAGTATACCGATGACTGGGGAAATACGTTTCCCGACGGTGAGAAGTATAGCCTCATCTATCCTGAGGTGAAAATACCTGAGGATGCTTACTATGTCAAGCCTTCGCATCATGGGAAGCCTATAGCAGTGAAGGATATCATGATCCGCCTTAAGAATGCTATCCCATTCTTTGGTAATGGTTTGATTGAGGCTATTTCGGACGAGGACCTCCTCGCTCAGTGGCAACATGAGGCGAAGTTTACGGAGCTGGATCCAAGTCGCTTTGCCAATGGTAAATGGACTGCTATTGACTCTATCACAATGCGACCATTTAGGTTCGGACACTTCTTGGAACTGAGTACTTTTACCTTTGATACTCAGCACTGGGCTAACTTCAATGTTACTCGCCCTGGTCTTACTTCGGTCAACGTAACGAAGGAGTACGCCGTCACTGCGAGCAAGGACCCTGAGGTGCAGGCGGAGTTTTATCGCTATTACCCTGAATGGAAAAAGACCGGGGACCCTGAAAAGGATATCTACAATTACTTTATGAGTAATGACCACCCCGAAGAGATGCTTCTGGATGACTACGTCAATTATATGACCTGGTTGCGTGGCTTGGCTGTACCTGCTGCCCGTGATATGGACGACCCAGTGGTACAAAGAGGCAAAAAGCTCTTCACGGAGATAGGATGTGCCACCTGCCATAGACCTTCGTGGACTACTGGCGATGACTTGCTTACCTACCCAGGCGAACCAAACTACACTCCCAACGACCCACGAATGCCTCACTATCCACACCAAACCATCTGGCCATATACGGACTTGGTATCGCACCGTCTGTATATGAAAAACGATGTACGCAAAGGCTGGATTCGCACTCCTCCTCTCTGGGGTAAAGGGCTGATGAGGATCTGTACTGGCCATGATGATAGGCTATACGATGCTCGTGCACGCAATGTGATTGAGGCCATTATGTGGCATGGATGCTCACGAGAGGGTGGTGTATCTCAGGCCCGTTGGACAACTGAGAAGTTTAGGGAGCTGAAGCGAGAAGATCGTCAGGCGATTGTGAAGTTTATCGAATCGATTTAATACCTAATTATTACTATTATTACTGCATCGGATCTAATGAAGAGACGATTGACTATGATTTCTTTTGGGCTATTGATCTTGACCATTATGGTCTTGATCATAGCCTCTTTTATTGAAAAGGCAGAGGGCACAGCTTTGGTTCATAAGTATATTTATGGGTCGTGGTATTTTGTTGGGCTGTGGTCTCTTCTTGCTATCTCGGCATTAGTGCTGCTCCTGAGATACTATCGAGGGCGTTGTCCTATAGGTGTTTTGCTCCTCCATATTGCCTTTGGCGTGATCCTACTAGGTGCGGGGCTCACTTATCTCTTTTCCCAAAAGGGGGATCTCTATCTCTATGAGGGCGAAGCGACTAACACCTTTACCAGTAAAGATGGAAAAACTGTAGCTCTTCCCTTTACTGTCAGTTTGGAATCATTTGAAATACTATACTATACCGGTACGCAGTCGCCTATGGACTTCGTGAGTGTGCTTCGTTTTGGAGATGGAGAGTCAGAGCAGGTCTCAATGAATCACATTGGGCATCACCAGCAGTACCGTTTTTACCAAAGTGGCTACGATGAAGATCAAAAAGGGGTGCGGCTCAGCGTGGCTTACGACCCCTGGGGAATTACCTTTACCTATTGTGGCTATGGGCTCCTATTGGTATCGATGATCCTAATCTTAGTGGATCCAAGAGGAGAATTTCGCCAAAGACTAGGGCGCCTCTCTCAAGTACGAAAGGCGGTGCCAGTGCTACTCCTACCTCTCCTACTACTCTGTAGCACACAGAATGCTTCGGCTTCTAGTAAGAGCACCCAGCCAGGCGTTATGCCACCCACACAAGCGGAGCAGTTTGGCCAATTGTATGTTTATCACAATGGTCGTATCTGCCCAATGCAGTCGCTTGCTCGAGACCTTGTGACCAAGCTTTATGGCAAACCTTCCTACAAAGGGCTCACTGCCGAGCAGGTACTCTCTGGGTGGCTACTTTATCCATCGGATTGGGTAGAGGTCCCTATGATCCGAGTGAAAGGTGCTCAGATGCGACAGCTTTTGGGTACGGAGAAGAGGTATGTCAGCTGGCAAGATTTCTTCGACGAATCAGGGGAAATGAAACTATCTAAAGCGCTCGAAGCACTCAATACAGGTCATCTACCCGAGGCTGAGGCAAGAGACGTGCTGGCACTCTACGAAAAGTACAATATCGTGGGCTCTCTACTCTCAGGGCAAGCGATAAAGATGTTTCCCATCCCAGAGGGCGAAAGCATCCAATGGATGGCGCAAGCCGACCGATTGCCGACCGATCTACCTGAGGATGAGTGGCTCTTTATCCGTCGCTCCACAGATTATCTCACCGAGCTTGCCTGCACCCACAATTATGATGGACTCACTAAGACCTTAGAGAAGATACGTCTCTACCAGCAAAAGAAAGCGGGAGAGTTATTACCCTCCGAGAGTCGCTTCCAAAGCGAAAGACTCTACAATAAACTCAGCCATACCCTCCCACTTGGCATTGCCTTGATATTGATAGGAGTCCTCTATTACATCCTCATATTGAGCCAACGTCTGAGGGAGCAAAACGCCCCTAAACTCATCAAGCGCATCGGCCTCGGGCTAATGGGCATAGCAGCACTATACCTGACAACGTGTAGTACGCTGAGAGGCTTCTCCGCCGGGCATATCCCTCTAAGTAATGGGTTCGAGACAATGCAATTCTTGGCCCTCTCTATCCTAGTGGTAGCCCTTCTCCTCAGCTTTCACTCCGACCTCTTTCTCTCCTTTGGAATGCTGTCAAGTGGGCTCGCACTTATGGTCTCCGTGATAGGGGAGAGCAATCCTCAAATCACCGAGCTAATGCCAGTACTCGGCTCTCCACTCTTGAGTATCCATGTGATTATCATTATGCTCTCCTATACCCTTTTTTGTTTCCTTTTCTTTAATGGTATCACTGGATTAGTGCTATTGAAAAAGGGTAAGTCCATCCAGCAACTGACCCACCTCAGTCGCCTACTACTCTATCCAGCACTCTTTCTACTCACATCCGGCATATTTATTGGCGCTGTTTGGGCCAATATCTCGTGGGGCAGATATTGGGGATGGGATCCTAAAGAAACGTGGGCGCTTATCACGATGCTAGTCTATGCCTTACCCTTGCACCAAGGCTCGCTCAAAGCCTTCAGGAGAGAGAAGTTTCTACACACCTATCTTATCGTCGCTTTCATGACCATCCTGATGACCTACTTTGGAGTCAACTTCCTCTTAGGTGGTCTGCACGGCTACGCATAGCCATACTTCCCCCCCCCCACTGGAGTATATTGGAAGTTCCGAAATAGAGAGAAATAAATAAGTGCCCTCCTTATTGAAAAGGAGGGCACTTATCATTATACGCTATTGTAGCAATTTAGATGTTAGATGATACGTGTAGCTGACTACCCTTTAGCTGTCCTAGGATATCCACAACAGCTTCATCAGGGGTGCAACCCCATGCCTTGGCATAGCGACGTACATAGTCTCTTTGCTCATCAGTCTTAAGGTCGGCAAAGCTCTTCATTCGATCGTCGTCAAGGTACTCCATACGGCTACTGAATACCACAAAGTGTATCTTAGTATCCAGATCCCATACATCCACTTGGAGTTGGGCTACAGATGGCTTGTTGTATGGCGATGGAGCCTCGGTCTTTGAGAAGGTCTTTTTTGGATCCTTTTTATTGGTAAGGGAGTGCATCAGTTTCACTTGGATATCGCAGGAGTAGGTCTCTGGAATAACCCCTTCTGCAACCGGCTTAAATGGATTGAATTGAAGGATGCCCTTGAAGCCACGTGGGTCCTTGATGAATTTTGCCTCGCCGTCGGACGCTAGCTTGTCGTGTGGATCAGTATCCATATACCAGTACCTAAAGAGGTCTGTAACGCCATTTTCATCCTTTGGAAGGTTGGTCATCAGCTCCTCTTTATCAGTTACGCCCCAAGTTTTGATAGAATTATCTACTGGGATAAAGAAGTGCTGGTGGATATTCTCTTGCCCATTAGTTACAAATTGATAAGTGATATCTTCGCCTTTAGCATTATAGTACTTGATTACTAGGGTGTAGAAGTTACCGCCATTGCCTGGTTTTGAAAGGCTCTCGCCATAGTCTAGCCCAGTACGTACATAGAAGGCCTTTGGACTATCCTCTGCTGGTCCCCACTCTAGTGTTGGCCTCCCATTGCCATCCTTTCCCTTTTTCAGCTTATAAGTAATCTTCTGGAAGGTTTTGAAGTACTTAACTTGGTCTGATACCCCATTTCCGTGCCAAGTTTTAGGACCGTGCGTGTGGCACTCTTGTAGGATAAACTCTGCAGTAGTAGGATCCTCGTGAAGCTTTTTGAGCTTTTGGTCTTCAGGCTCAGGAACCTGATTAACAATCCCATTCTTGCATCCAGTAGCCATCATAGCTACCATCATAATCACCATAATGGTGAAGAAGCTTTTAAATCTCATAAAATAGTTATCTATAAAATGGTTGTTGTGTTGGTAAATAATTGCTGTGATTAAAATGTCCACATTAGGCGTAGCTTCACGCTTCTGCCTAGGTTGTGGAAGTAGTATCTAAAGCGATTGGTGTAGTCTTTATACTCCGCATTGGTAAGGTTTTCGATACTCACCTCCCCCTCTAGGCTTTTCCCAAAAGAGACTGGGGCTTTTGCCTTCAATGAGAGGTCGAAGAGCGTGTAGGCTGGTGGCGTAAAGTCGACAAGATCTAGCTCGGGGCTAAAGAACTTTTGTTTTGCCACATAGGTCATCTCGAAGTTTCCCGATAGCTCTATTGAGGTGCCGGGGATGGTATACTCCGACTCTATCCAGTGACGCCACCTGAATGGAGCGATATTAGGGACATGTAGCATATTCTTTAGGTGTCCCACTGTGATTCCAGTCTGCAGTCCGTAGGCAAGTAACTTCCCGATGATATTGGCATTGGCCTTGAAGTCAACGCCACAGAAAAAAGCATTTTCCTGCCAGAAGTCAAAGACTGGGTATTCTCCGGCTTGTGTTTGGAAGAAAGTACCTCGCTTCGTTGCCTGATAGATATAGCCATCGACATACTGCAAAAACCCTTCAAGCGAACAAGCGAGCTTATTGCCACTGTATTCTATTGAATTGACCCATTTATAGCCAATCTCAGGGGTTAGTTTGCTGTCGCCTCTTGAGAATACTCCTGCAGCTTTGTCTACCCCTAGAGAGAAGCGTTCGTACACGTGTGGTGGACGCTGTAGGATAGAGAGGCCACTAATGACGGAGATCTGGTCGTTAGGGGTATAGCCTACACCTATTTGTCCACCTAGTAGGGTGCGGTGATCAGCGTCTGAGAAGTATTCACTAGCTAGGTCATACCCCGCCACTCCTATTGTATAATCTTCGTATCTAAATCCCCAATCCATATAGAAGTGCTCCCATGCCTTTTTCTGCCAAGCAAATAGGCTAAAGGTATAGGACTTGTAATTGGGTATCATTGGCTGTACTCCAGTATCCTCGGGATTATAGTTGGTGGAGACTTGAAGCTCTGCTCCCACTTCGGCCTCTGTGCCAAGTAGGTTGTAGTGGTTCCAAGTTAGGAGTCCATCTAGTGTGGAGAGGCGCATACTATACTCTGGTACGTAAGAGCGGTAGTTGCGCCGATTGTGATAATCCTTGTGTATATCCAGCTGGTAGGATAGGTTGAGGCGTAGCACTTGCTCAGCGGTGAGGTCATAGCGAGTTCGAGAGTTGATCAAGTGGTGCCATACTTTGGTGTAAGGGTATTGTATCTCCCTAGTGAAGGGGTAGATTAGCTCTGGCTTTCCTATTTTCAATCTCTGCTCAAAGAGGTCACGACTTCCTATTTGCCAAGCAAACATACTGGCTTCGTGGGAGTGGAAAAAAGAGTAATACACTTCGGAGGAGAATCTATTTCCATGCCTGTAGCCCAATTGTGCAGTGGTACTCCATTGCCTACTACCCGTATTATTGAGTAGGTAGTTGGCGGTAGACTTATCACCATAGTTTTGATAAGAGCCCGCTACATTCCAGGCCCAATGATTTTTGTGTGAGCCATTAATTCCGATGAGACCTACCAATCCACGCCCATTGGTGATATAGGAGGTGGCGACTTTTCCACCAATGCCCTTTTGCTGATATTCAAGCAGTGGAGGGTCTATCTCCACCACACCGCCTAGGGCACCCGAACCGTGCTTTACCACTTCTGCACCCTTGAGCACTCGCACGTTTTGCGCCATGCTAAAATCGATCTCTGGTGCCATATCAATGCCCCATCCTTGGCCTACGTGGCGTATCCCATTATTGACAATCATTACTCGATTACTATGCATCCCGTGGATAACCGGTTTGCTAGCATTGGGCCCTGTTGAGAGCATCGATACTCCTTTGACTTTGGAGATGGCTTCGGCTAGCGAGCTTCCTAGATTGCTGGAAATCTCTCTACTACTGAGAGTCTCTGCTACTGTGATGCTCTTAGTGGCAGCCTTGCTCTTCACCACCACTTCATTGAGCGAAAAGTTGGATGCGTAAAGAGATATATAGAGTGGCCGATTGCTTGTTACTTCCTTAGTGGCATTGGCTATCTCCAAAGCGTCATACGCCACGTGTGTAAACTTTAGCGTGGCACTGTAGGGTACAAATAGGGTGATCTTTCCGCCCTTGGCAGTCACACCTGCTTCACGGTTGTTGATCGATACGACTACTCCGTCTATTGGCTCTTGCGTGATGGCATCTCGCACAATGCAGGCGATGGTCGCTCCCTTGCTACGATCTTGAGCATAATTGTTTGTCGTGCCTATTGCTAGCAACAACAAAGCTAATATGGACTTCCAAATAACAAGGCAATAAGGCTGATAACTCCTCATTATAAACTAGGATTAATGATTATACTTTGCAACCCAGTTGCAAGTATTTTGCATGTGCCCGACTTTCTTCTCAAACTCGGTGTTGTGCTGCTCGAACAGCTTCAGCAATGTTTCCTGCTTGACGCCGATACCGAGATAGACGTCTTTGAGTTTGGCGGCGGTTACATAACCGTCCGTCTGCATCAGTTCTTGGTAGCGGCGGTTTACCTCCACACGGATTTTATCTACCGCAAGGTTGATTCTCTGCG
>USJF01000034.1 GCA_900554935.1 uncultured Porphyromonas sp. | reverse complement strand
CTGAGCAAGAATGTAGCTTGGTGGATGAGCGTGATGCAGAGGTTGGCTATCTCCTCATTATTCAGTTTTGGGAGTTGAACTAAATAATCTACCTTGATGCGTTCGCTTCTTGCATATTCACGAACCATTTGGTACCGATTATGGGATTCGTCCCAGAGGGGAAGCCTATTGACCCTGAGATAATCCTCGTAATCGATTAATAGTTCTTCAAGACTTGCCTTCGCTACATTGGTCAGTTTGATTTCTGTCTCCGTAGAGGTGGTGGAAGCTTTGCTCCCTTCTGCAATATTTTGTTTGCCTGACCGAGCTGCTTGTATCATTTGGTCGACTGTGCGGTCGCGACTATTTAGATAATGAGTCGCAAAATAATAGGTGATATCATAGATCAGCTCTGCTACCTGATACGCTTTCAGTGAACGATATCCTCCCTTAGGTGATAAAAATGTGTGACTCATATATAATATAGTATTGATGGTGTATAAGACAAAAGTACCAATATTAGAGGAGATTGGGTGAGGCTGGAGGGGCTTTCTCCCCTGGCAGGGTACTAGAGTGCACTGTAGTGCTAAGGTGGGTACGCTAAGGCTCACTAGGGAGCAAGCACGGGTGTGGGGTGTGGTACCTTTGTGCTGTCGAAAGGAAAATAGTCGTTGATACATTAATAATACATATAGGTACTATGAAAACACTTAATACGAAGCCACAAGAGTGGCAATTACTGACGAGACCCGACCAATTGGAGCGTGCAAAGCGTAGGATCGACCTACTGGTGCTTCATTGTAGTGCTACCCCACAGGGAGTAAGGTATCTCCCACCTCAATTGATTGAGGATCATAAGCGACGTGGTTTTGGCACTGCTGGGTACCACTATTATATCACGTGTGAGGGAGATCTCTACGCTTTGCGTCCGGTCTCGATGGTAGGGGCTCATGCCAAGGGGTACAATCGCTACTCTATTGGTATCTGCTATGAAGGGGGCCTTGATGCTGAGGGAAAACCGTGTGACACTCGTACTCCGGCACAGCGACAGATGCTTACGCAATTGATCTATGAGCTGAAGCGTCTCTACCCCAATGCGATGGTGGTGGGGCACCGTGACCTAAGACCCGATCGGAATGGAGATGGGGTGGTGACGCCCGAGGAGTGGGTGAAGGCGTGTCCTTGCTTTGATGCGAAGGTCTATAATCTCTCTAATAGTCTATAGGCGTATGACTTTGCAGAGACAACCTAAGGGGCCTCAGGAGCTCCGCCTCTGGCTAGCGATTTTCTTGGTGACGTGTGGTATGGCACTCCTCTATATGGGCTTTTGGGTGAGTCCCCGAGGTGAGATCCACTCGAGTGTACTGGTGGCGTATGGCGAGGTGATGACGTTTGTAGGCGCTTTGATTGGGATTGATTATGCAGCAAGAGAGCGCTTCTCGGACAGAGGTACCTTCTCGGACGGGTCGGACAAGTCGGACGAGTTGGACGAGTCGGATGGTGGCCTTTAGGAATGGGAAGTGGGGATGCCTATTGCTGATGGCTCTGGCGGTGGCGGGGTGTCGCTCGCGACAGGAGCTGGTGGCAAGGCGAGAGCAGAGCGTGGTGCAGCTCTCGGGGGTGAGGGATAGCATTGAGCACTTGGAGCGGCAACAACGCCGTGTGGTGGAGTTACAGTGGTGGGGAGATACACTCCCACGGCCTGGGGATGTGGGTGTGGCACCCCTCCCTATGGCGGGTGGCTATCGGGTCACTTATCTCGATGAATCGCTCTCGCAGCATCGGGAGGTGACTCAGGCTACTGATAGTGAGAGGCGGCAGGCCTCTGCCGAAAACTACCTTCTCCAAAAGGAGAAGTCGACTGGACAATTGAACCTAGGGCTTGCCCTTGGACTAACCTTCTCTCTACTCCTTATTTGGGTGGGTAGGAGGATTAAGAAACAACTATTTTAATCACAACTAAAAAATTTAAGAACTATGGCATTTATCTACAATGTGTATGAGCGTGAAAACAAGATTCCTAACGCTAAGAACCCACGATTGGCATTGGTATCGAGTAGGCAGATTCGCCAGATCTCTACCAAGGAGCTGGCAGCGGATATTTCGGATCGATGCACGGTGCACCGTGCAGATGTGCAGGCGGTGTTGGAGGCGCTTTCGCTCTCCGCAACTAGCTATCTGCTGAATGGCTTTGGCGTGAAGCTGGGTGAGCTGGGCTCGCTCTCTATGCGGATCAATTGTAAGGCAGCACCTAGCTTGGAGGAGTGGAAGCCCGACTTGATCAAAGGGGCTAAGGTGCGCTATACTCCTAGCCGCGATATCCTCGCTAAGATCAAGGAGAATGGCTTCGTGAGGGCATCGTCTCTTTCGACGCCAAAGAGCGTGGCTAAGGCGGGCAATAAGCCTGCCCCTAATGAGGGTGGCACTGGTGCTACTAATGGTACTGGTAGCAATAGTGGCAATGAAACCCACGACCCTGCTGTAACTCAGTAATCGCTCTTGACGCTCTTTTGTGGTGGCGCATCCCTGGGGGTGCGTCACCTTTTTTATGTTGAGATGTGGGGCGGGGGTATGGTTTCGTGGGTTGGCGAAAAAAGGTTATCTTTGCAGTGAGGGGTGAGGGGCGTTTTTTTCGGAGAGAAAGACAATATATATATAGATAGAAAGATTTTAAGGATGGCTAACATTGACAATTTCGACTTCAGGGGGAAGAGGGTATTTGTACGTGTGGACTTTAATGTGCCACTAGATGAGGCGGGACACATCACGGATGATACCCGTATGCGTGGTGCGTTGCCTACGCTTCGTAAGATCGTGGAGGGCGGTGGCCGCTTGATCATCGGTAGCCACATGGGCCGGCCTAAAGGGGTCGATAAGAAGCTAAGTCTTGCCCAGCTTCTGCCACATCTCGAGGAGCTACTCGGTAGGAAGGTGACGATGGCTGAGGATTGTGTGGGCGATGCTGTATTGAAGCAGGCACTTGCACTGAAGGATGGGGAGGTATTGCTACTGGAGAACCTACGCTTCCACGCTGAGGAGGAGGGTAAGGGTGATGGCAAAGCTGGTCAGCCTGAGTTTGTGAAGCAGCTGGCAGCCCTTGCTGAGGTGTATGTAAATGATGCCTTTGGTACGGCTCACCGTGCGCACGCTTCTACAGCTTTAATCGCCGATTACTTCGATAAGGAGCACAAGATGTTTGGCTACTTGATGGCACGTGAGGTGGCTGCTGTGGATCGTGTGATGGAGCATGTGGAGCGCCCATTTACCGCTATTATGGGGGGTAGTAAGGTCTCTACGAAGATCGAAATCATTGAGAATCTCCTCACAAAGGTGGATACTCTGATCCTAACGGGTGGTATGACCTATACCTTTATGAAGGCCAATGGTGGCGAGGTAGGTAACTCTATCTGTGAGGAGGATAAGCTGGACCTTGCCCTACAGATTCAAGAGAAGGCAAAGGCCAATGGTGTGAAACTTCTGATCGGAATCGACTCGGTGGTGGCTGATGCCTTTAGTAATGATGCCAATACTAAGGTGGTACCTAGTGATCAGATCCCTGCCGGCTGGGAGGGGCTGGATATCGGGCCTAAGACTCAGGAGCTCTTTGCGGAAGCAATTCGTGGCTCTAAGACGATCCTTTGGAATGGTCCATTTGGCGTCTTTGAGATGGAGACTTTTGCTAAGGGCACTAAGGCGATGGCGGAGGTGATCGCTGAGACGACGGCTAAGGGGGCTTACTCACTTGTGGGTGGCGGTGACTCTGTGGCTGCGGTGAATAAGTTTGGTCTGGCTGATCGTATGAGCTATGTCTCTACCGGTGGCGGTGCGCTGCTGGAGGCGATTGAGGGTAAGGTGTTGCCTGGTATTGCAGCGATCAATAAATAAGAATAAGGAATAATTTCGCACGAAGGCCACGCTAGTTCGTGGCCTTCTCTTTATAAAGAGTAGAAGAGATGAGTGAAATAGAGACGAAGGAGCAGTGGGGCGATGATGAGCTGACGGCGATAGATATCTCG
The DNA here is from genome assembly GCA_900554935.1 of uncultured Porphyromonas sp. Taxonomy (GTDB): domain Bacteria; phylum Bacteroidota; class Bacteroidia; order Bacteroidales; family Porphyromonadaceae; genus Porphyromonas_A. The sequence continues at coordinate 7,377 of USJF01000034.1, read as the reverse complement.
GCTCCATTTCTATTGGAGAAGGCGGATTGGACTAGTTTCTATAATGCTAAGGGCTATGAGGGTACCTACCCTTTTCTCCTTTATGCCCATGAGGATGCGGAGGTGCTGAATGACCGATTGATGGCGGAGGTAAATCGCACGCAGACGCTAACGGGGCACAATAAGCTACAGGTGGATCTATTTACCCGTTTCTCGGATCATAATGAGGAAGCGGTGGGCTTTGTCTGGCTGATCATCAGCGGTACCCGTTCGTTTGCACCAGACTTGTTGGATGATCTGGAGTGGCTACTTAGGAGTGGTGCTACCTTTTATCTTCAGCACGCCTATACATCGCACGGTAAGGAGGGGGTGGTGACTTGGATGGAGGATATCTCTTCGCACCCTGCTTATGCACAGGTGATAGAGAAGCTACCACCGAGGGGTAATCTGGAGCTGGCGGACCGCCTTTCGCTGGCATTGCTCTGCCCTAAGGCGGAGTAGTAGGTGATGGAGTGGCAGAAACGAGTGGAGCTGTCGCCTCTCGGCCGTCGGTGGGGGCGGGGTGATAGGATCACGCTTTGGGGCTCTTGCTTTGCCGATGAGCTGCAACAGCATCTCTATAGAGAGCTCTATGACTGTAGCCCTTCGCCGTATGGCATTATCTATAATCCGCTATCAATGGCGGAGGGATTGGAGCGCCTACTGGCAGATAGACCGGTAACGAGGGAGGAGCTGATAGCACATGAGGGGCTCTGGCATAGTCCGATGCACCACGGTGCTTTCTCGGCACCTTCGCAGGAGGAGACGCTGGAGCGGATCTCTGCGGCTTGGCAGGAAGCGAGGGGGAGGTTAGCAACAACTACGCTATGGGTCTTTACCTTTGGTACTTCGTATCTATATGAATGGGCGGAAGCACCACACGGGGTGGTGAATAATTGTCACCGTCTGCCAGCTTCTGCATTTAGGCGTCGCCGTGCGGAGGTGGGGGAGATTGTAGAGCGCTGGGTGCCACTGCTCGAAGAGTTAACCAAAGGGGAAGCGGAGGTGATAATGAGTGTAAGCCCTATTCCGCACTACCGGGATGGGGCACACGAGAGTAGGCTATCGAAGTCGGTACTACTTCTGGCGGTAGATCAGCTGGTGACGAAGTTCCCTATGGTACATTACTTCCCGAGCTATGAGATTCAGCTGGATGAGCTTCGTGATTATCGCTTCTTTGCGGAGGATATGGCGCATCCTTCGGCCGTAGCAGTACGGTATATCCTCAGCCGCTTTGAGACATTTGCGCTGGCGGAAGACTTGGCATTTGACCGTGAGTGGCACGCTCTTCTGAGACTGTCAGAGCACCGTCCGCTCTCTAGTAATCCGGAGCGGGTGTCGGCACATTATAAGGATTTACTGGGTAGGTTGTGCCGTTTTGCCGAGCGACATCCGCACCCTTTTCTCACTGCATTAATCAATCAAGTAGAGCTATGAATCGCTATTTACTTTCCGAGATCACGACGCTCCTAGGGGCGCCACTGCCCCAAGTGGAGCAGGAGATAGAGCTATTGCTGACCGATAGTAGGTCACTCACTTTCCCCCAGAGGACGCTCTTTGTGGCGCTAGTGACGGAGCGGGGCGACGGGCATCGCTACATAGGAGAGCTATATGAGCGAGGGGTGCGTGCCTTTGTGGTTTCGAAAAAGGTGGAGGGATGCTTCCCCGAGGCGACGATGATAGAGGTGGCGGACACGCTTCAAGCACTCCAAGCCTTGGCAAAATGGCGACGGGAAGCGCTACAGATGCCCATTGTTGCGATCACTGGAAGTAATGGAAAAACAACGACAAAGGAGCTCCTCTACCAGCTACTCTCCACACACCTTTCGGTGGGTCGCTCACCCCGTAGCTACAATTCACAGATCGGTGTGGCGCTATCCCTCTGGGGACTAGAGGAGGGAGAGCAACTAGCATTGATCGAGGCGGGTATCTCGAAGCCGGGGGAGATGGCTAGGCTGAAGGCGATGATCCAGCCAACGATGGGGCTGATAACAAATATCGGTGAGGCGCATCAGGAACACTTCGAGAGTAAGGAGCAGAAGGTGCGGGAAAAGATTTCGCTCTTTACCGATTGTGAGGTGATCATCTCGCCATTGGACCAGCCATCGATCGTAGAGGGGCTAGAGGCTCTTGGGCTGACCGATCGAGCCCACTTCTGGAGTTTTTCGGATGAGCATGCCGAGCTTTGGGTACGGCATATCGAGTACCACGCTTCGGGCGTGACTCTTTTGCTTCGGCTAGATGGAGAGGAGCGGAAGTTGGAACTTCCTTTCTTGGACCAAGGAAGTATTGCCGATGCAGTGGCGGCTTTGTTGCTACTGAAATACGTGGCGCCTTCGCTCCTAGAGGATCTATCTCCTTTTGCTAAGCTACAACCGATATCAATGCGTCTGGAGGTGCTCCAAGGGAAGTACCATACTTTGCTGATCAATGATAGCTACAATTCGGACTACGACTCAATGGTGATCGCACTGGACTTCCTTAAACGTCGGAATAGTGATCACTGGCCTACCGCTCTAATTCTCTCGGATATGCAGGATAGCACTCACGACCCTCGGGAGCTCTACCAGCGTGTGGCGGAGCTGATAGGTCGCTATCAGCTGGATCGCCTTTATCTCGTGGGGCCTGCCTTGGGGCAGTATCGTGAGTTTTTCCCAACACTAACGCAGTGGTATCCCGATTGGAGTCTCCTTGATAAGGAGCTAAAGCTAACGCAGTTGTCGGGACATATTATCCTCCTAAAGGGAAGCCATACTTCGCAGTTTGAGCGGGTGATTGAGGATTGGAAAGCGCTATCGCACCAGACCATCCTCAGTATCAATCTCAATCGGCTGACCGATAACTATCATACACTACGACAGCAACTGCCCAAGTCGATGCAGACGATCTGTATGATCAAAGCGAATGCCTACGGTGCTGGCTCTTATGAGGTGGCACGGACACTGGAGCGGGCTGGGACGGAGTATCTAGCAGTGGCGGTAGTGGATGAAGGCCGAGAGCTACGGGAGCAAGGTATTCAGCTCCCTATCTTGGTGATGAACCCTGAGCTTTCAGCTTTCCGGCAGTTGATATGGCACCACTTGGAGCCAGAGATATTTAGCCTAGAGATGTTGCGTGCTTTTGAGGATGCAGCAGAGACCTATGGCGATGGCACTCTTCCTATCCATCTCAAGTGGAATACAGGGATGAATCGTCTCGGCATCACCCTGCCAGAGATTGATGAGGTGGTGGCATTGCTACAACGCTCTAGTGCGGTGCGGGTAGCCTCGATATTCACCCATCTCGCCGTGGCGGATGATCCCTCGGAGGATGCTTTTACATTGCAACAACTGGAGCGCCTAGATACCGCACACCATATCCTAGAGGAGCGTCTCGGCTATCCGATCAAAAAGCATGCACTGAATACCGCTGGGGCGATCCGTTTCCCCCATTACCGCTCCAACTTTGTGCGGTTGGGGATTGGGCTGTACGGTATCTCTCCGCTTGAAGAGTCGCCTTGCGTCTTAGAGCCTATTGCAACACTCACCACGCAGATCCTACAGGTGCAGAGCCTACAGCCAGGGGAGACTATCGGCTATGGACGTAAGGGAAGGGTAACTCGCCCTAGTCGTATTGCAATCATTCCTATTGGCTATGCCGATGGACTGCCTCGTAGGCTAGGCAATGGGCGTATTTCCTTCCGCCTTCCCGATGGTACGCTTGCCCCTACGATCGGCAATATCTGTATGGATACTTTGATGATCGATGTGACCGATGCAGAGAGTGCCGAAGCGGGTACCGAGGTAACGATCTTTGGCGACGGGCTACCGATTACTCGCCTTTCCGATGCCTGCGATACCATCCCCTACGAGATCCTATCCCGCCTTTCCTCACGTATCGCTCGGCAGTACTTCACAGAATAGCTCGTATCTCTCGCGGGAAATAGCTATATTGCGGTATCAAATTCAAGACTAACTTATGGAAAAGAAACTATATCTACTCGACGCTTATGCTCTGATTTACCGAGCTTACTACGCCATGATTCGGAGCCCCCGAATCAATTCGAAGGGGGAGGATACCACAGCTGTCTTTGGCTTCCTGAATACCTTTGAGGAGATCGTAAACCGTGCAGATGGGGCTCCGATTGCGGTGGTTTTCGATCCAAAAGGGGGTAGTTTCCGAAGTGAGCTTTATCCTGAGTACAAGGCACAGCGCGAGAAGACGCCCGAGGGGATTAGTTTCGCCCTTCCATTTATCAAGGAGTTGGTCACCGCTTTTGGCGTGCAACACTATACGGTGCCAGGCTACGAGGCGGATGATGTGATCGGTACCATTGCCACGCAGGTGGGTAGTAGGGAGCCCGACCGCACCATCTATATGATCACACCAGATAAGGATTATGGGCAGTTGGTGCAGCAGAATATCCGTATCCTCAAGCCCAAGCGGACGGGAGGCGGATTTGAGGAGCTGGGGCCTGAAGAGGTGACGAAAAAGCATGGGCTACAAGAGAGTAAGCAGGTGATTGACCTCCTTGCACTATGGGGCGATACCTCGGACAATGTACCAGGGGTGAAGGGGATTGGCGAGAAAACAGCCGCTAAGCTCCTCACGGAGTATCACGATATTGAGGGGATCTACGACCATATTGATGAGATCAAAGGGAAGCAGAAGGAAAATCTCCTCGAGGGGCGTGGGCAGCTAAAGCTCTCTCGCGACCTAGTGACGATCCGTACCGATGTGCCATTTGAGTATCACTTGGAGGAGATGCAACGCAAGGCGACTGACCAGCAAGCCCTCCTCGACCTCTATGAGCGTTTGGAGTTTCGTTCGAAGATCAGTAAACTGCAGAGCGATGCCACCCCTAGCTCCGCTCCACGTCCTCGCTCTCTTTTTGATGAAGGACCTGCGGAAGAGCCGGTGATGGAGAGCAACTTCAAGAGCTTCGACAGCAGTGAAAAGCAGTACCACCTCATTGAGAGTGAGGAGGAGATTTCGGCTCTAGCTAAGCGTTTGGCCACGTCGAGTGCTTTTGCTTTCGACACCGAGACTGATGGTCTCGACGGGATGAGCTGTGGTATTGTAGGCATCTCTTTTGCGATAGAACCGCATGAGGCGTGGTATATTCCCCTCTCCGAACTGCCGATGGAGGCACAGATGCAATTGGCTCCACTGCAAGAGCCCTTTGGCAATCCCAAGATTCTTAAGATCGGACAAAACCTGAAGTTCGACCTCAAGATCATAGAGCGGTTTGGCCTTCACCCCGTTGGCCCTTATTGGGATACTATGATTGCCCACTACCTCATTCAGCCAGAGCTGCGACACGGTATGGATGCGATGGCAGAGAGCTACCTTGGCTACAAACCTATCCCGATTGAGGAGCTGATAGGGCCGAAAGGAAAGCAGCAAAAGAATATGCGTCAGCTACCGCCCGAGCAGGTCTACACCTATGCTTGTGAGGATGCCGATGTCACCCTTCAGCTCTACCAAAAACTACGAGAAGAGCTAGAGAAGGAGCAATTAGAATCGCTCTTTTATCAGATGGAGATGCCACTGATGGAGGTGCTACTCACAATGGAGCAGACGGGTGTACGGCTAGATGTGAAGCAATTGACCGATACGGTCGATGAGCTCTATAAGGAGCTGGCTGAGCTGGAGCATCAGATTCAGCAACAGGCCGGCACCCCTTTCAATATCAATTCGCCTAAGGAGGTGGGAGAGGTGCTTTTCGAGCAACTCAAGCTAGTAGATAAACCGAAGAAAACCAAGACAGGGCAATATGTGACCCGAGAGGAGGAGCTACAGAAGTTGGCACACCTCCACCCGATCATTGCGCTCATCCTCCGTTATCGTGGGCTCCGAAAGCTGGTAAGTACTTATATTGAGCCACTGCCACAGCTGATCAATAGGAATACGGGACGTATCCATACCACTTACAATCAGACGGCAACGGCCACCGGCCGACTCTCTAGCACCGACCCCAACCTACAGAATATCCCAGTGCGTGATGAGGATGGACGGCAGATACGCAAAGCCTTCACCGCCCTCGATCCCGAGCGTGGTGACCGATATATTTCGGCCGATTACTCTCAGATAGAGTTGCGCCTGATGGCCCACTTCTCTGGCGATGAGGCGATGATAGAGGCCTTCCGCGAGGAGCAAGATATCCACGCTATTACCGCCTCTAAGATCTACCACCTGCCGCCTTCGGAGATCACCTCCGACCTACGAAGGAGAGCTAAAACGGCCAACTTTGGTATCATCTACGGCATCTCCAATTATGGGCTCAGTAGTCGGCTAGGTATCCCCTTTGGCGAAGCAAAAGAGCTGATCGATGGCTATTTCCGCACCTTTCCAGGCGTGCAACGTTATATGGAAGAGATTGTGGAGAAAGCGAAGGCACAAGGCTACGTGGAGACTATTATGGGGCGTCGTCGCTTCCTCAAAGATATCAATTCGGCCAATAGAGTGGTCCGTGGTTTTGCCGAGCGAAATGCTATCAATGCTCCGCTCCAAGGCTCGGCTGCCGATATCATCAAGGGGGCAATGATACGCATACAAAAGCGACTGCAAGAGGAGCAGTTCCAAGCCAAGATGATCCTACAAGTGCACGACGAACTCAACTTCTCCTGCCCCCAAGAGGAGCAAGAGCGCCTCATAGCTATGGTACGTGAGGAGATGGAGGGCGTATGTCCTGAGCTTCAAGTGCCTCTAAAGGTGGATGTCGGGGTCGGTGATAATTGGCTCGAAGCCCACTAACTCTTGTTTTCTTTAGTAAAATTGAGACCTCTACTTCGCGTTCTCTTCTGGATCGTTTTCTGGTGCTGGATACCGATACTGGCGGAGGCACAGGAGGTAGCGAGTGACCAGGCGATCCAACAACTATTGGAGGAGCTACCCGAGGGCGAAGAAGCGCTGCAGGTGGAGGAGACCCTTAGGCAACTATTGGCCAAACCACTTGACCTCAACCAAGCGAGCGAAGAGCAGTTGTTACAATTGCCCTACTTCGATGCCTTTTTCGTCCGAAACCTACTCCTTTACCGCTCCAAGATCGGTGGGCGATTCCGTTCGATCTACGACCTCAAAAGCATCTCAGGCGCTCCCCTGAGCCACCTTCCTCTGCTTGCCCCCTTCCTCACGGTAAGCAGAGATGAGCCCAACAACTCTCCTCCTCTACAGCAGTCCATCTACCTTGGTAGCGAATTGGCATTGCCGCATCACAGAGATCAGTACCGAGGTATTGGTGCGGGCCTTCGCTATGTTGGCTCCGTAGGGGAGCGACATACTTGGTCACTTACTCTAGGCCAGGATCGAGGTGAATCTCTGCTTCCACTGAGGAAAGGAGTTGCCGACCACTTCTCCTTTAGTTACCTGTACCAGAAC
>USJF01000033.1 GCA_900554935.1 uncultured Porphyromonas sp. | reverse complement strand
AGGAAATTATCCGAGGAGGCGTTTTTTATTTCAATGATATCAGATTATATGCGTACTCAAGAAAATAAGCTTCCTGCCACGCCGACTCTTATTATGGAGACTTCATGGGAAGTGTGTAACAAGGTAGGAGGTATCTATACTGTACTCTCTACGCGTGTAGCTACAATGATAGAGCTACATGGAAGGGAGGCCCTTTTATTTTTCGGGCCTAAACTTGATACCCCGCAAAAGGACTTTATCCCTTCAAGGCGAAAGGCGGACCTACAACTAGCCGATCATCTTACTTCTGAAACTGGCATTGAAGTGCATATAGGTAGCTGGGATGTAGTGGGAAAGCCTCGTGTAGCCCTGATTGCTTTTCAATCCTTATTTAGTCAGAAAGGGGATCTATACTATGAGATGTGGCAAGAGTATGGCATTCGTGGTGAGATAGGCTATGGCGATTACGATGACTCTTGTCTCTTTAGCCTTGCTGTTGCGAAGGTGATGGAAGCATATGCAAAATTATTCCCTTCCGAATATCCTTTGGCCATTTTTAATGAATGGACAACCGGTATGGGACTTCTAGCGCTCCGCAAGTGGGCTCCTCAGATTAATACATTATTTATCACCCACGCAACCTCAGTTGGGCGTTCAATTGCCAGCAATGGGAAGCCATTGTATAGTCAACTTTCCAATTATGATGGCAATCAAATGGCAGAGGAACTTGGTGTAATGTGCAAACATCAAGTGGAACGTACTGCTGCTCACGTGGCGGATGTATTTGCGACGGTTAGTGAGGTAACAGCATTAGAAGCTACACAGCTAATAGGGCGTCGTCCAATAGTGCTTCCAAATGGTTGGGAGGAGGGGATAATACCTTCTGGGCATCAACTACGTAGTCTACGACAAAGTGGTAGAAAGGCTATTTGCCATCTCGCTAAGACGCTTTATGGATCTAAAATAGGTGAGGAGCCATTTATAGTAGCCACTTCTGGTCGTTGTGAATATCGTAACAAAGGAATTGATGTATTTATTGATGCCTTGAGACGACTACATAGCATGGCCATAGAGCGCGATATTGTGGCACTTATATTGGTGCCAAGCTGGGTTAAAGAGCCTAGGCCTGAGCTCCAAGTAGCCTTGGCTAGCGAAGTGGCGACCACACTTCCTATGCAGATGCCCTATATTACACATGAGCTTTATGACGGATTGGGCAATCAAATTTTAGCGCATCTCCATTCATTAGCTGAGAATTGGGGGCAAAAGATATATCCCATATTTATTCCAGACTACTTAGATGGGGCTGACGGAGTGCTCAATATTTCCTATTATGACCTTTTACCCACATTAGACCTTACCGTTTTTGCGAGCTACTATGAACCATGGGGGTATACTCCATTGGAGAGCATAGCTTTTGGAGTGCCAACACTTACTACAGACAAAGCTGGGTTCGGTATGTGGGCAATGGAGAACAATACCAAAAACTGTCTGAGGTATGGTGCCAAGGCACTTGAAAGGGAGGATGATGGCTTCGAGAGTTTAGCAGAGAGTATTGCAGTGAAAGTAGGGCGATTCTCATCATTTCCCAAGGAGATGGTAGTGCAAAGCAAGCAACGAGCAAAGAAACTTGCCCAAAAAGCAAGTTGGCATCACTTTTATGCTAAATATTTAGAGGCATATAAGTTAGCAATTAATCACAACCAATCTAAAGAAAGTTGAGAAGATGTATACGTTTTCATTCATTATCCCGATATATAATAGGCCTGACGAGCTTAGGGAGTTGCTAGCTTCTTTTGTCTCTCAAGATCAGGTCGAAGGTATAGAGTACGAGGTGATAGTGGTAGAAGATGGCTCTACCAACGATTCTGAAGATGTAGTGCATGCTGCAGGTTTGCCAGTAAAATATATAGTTCAGCAAAATACTGGTCCTAGTGGGGCTAGAAATAGAGGCGTAAAAGAGGCAACAGGAAAGTGGGTTGTCTTTTTAGATAGCGATGCGGTACTTCCCAATAATTACATTCAGAAAGTAAATGAATACGTCAATTCTATAGTCTGTGATCTATGGGGAGGGTCTGATCGCTCAAGAGAAGACTTCACGGTTATTCAGAAAGCCATTGACTATTCTATGACCTCACTTCTTACTACAGGTGGCATTCGTGGCAAACAAAAGAGTGTAGACCACTTCTATCCTCGCACCTTCAATATGGGAATACGTAGGGAATTATTTAACCAGCTTGGTGGTTTTAGAGATAACATGCGTTACGGAGAAGACCTAGACCTTAGTATGAGAGCTTTGGAGAATGGTGGGGTCTCAGCTTTATTTGAAGATGCATGGGTATACCACAAGAGAAGGGTTGACTTCAAAGCCTTCTTCCGTCAAATTCGCCAGAGTGGAAAAGCCAGAATAGTACTCAATAGATACCATCCAGGTACACTGAAGTTGGCACATACATTACCCAGCCTATTTGTGATATTCAATGTTGCTGTGCTACTAACTCTCTCACCAATACTATATTCCATTCTACTCCTTTATCCACTAGCCATAGCAATAGATATATATACCAGAGGAGGTAGTTTAGAGCTCGCAGGTTATGCTATTGTAGCCGCCTACGTACAACACTTCGCCTACGGTTTAGGCTTTCTTCAAGAGTGGATATTCCCTAAGTCCGCTTAGCTTACTCACAAATTGGTATCTTTGCAAGGTATGAATCATTTAGGTCGATTATATTATGAGATTGCTGGCTTGCCATTAGTACTGGAAACGCCCAACGCCCATCGTGTGTCGCAGTTTCTTACTCCTTACGCTCCCTTTCGTATACAAAGTAGCGATATTATTAAGGCAAGAGTGCATTTTATCGCTGGAGTCAGCATAACCATCCCGAGTAACCTAATTCCAATAGACAAAGGTGAATTTGAAGGTGGCTGGTCCAAAATATATAGTGACCAATATTACTACTATACCGAAATGGAGCTTTTTGGACGATCATACCGTATGCGTGCCACTAAAGATTGGACACAAGTCGAAAGTGATGTGGATTTAATAGAGAAGGATGCTATTTTTGCCCTAAATTCCTTTCTAATACCTGCTTATGGCATGCAGCTCATTAAGATGCAAGGGTTAAAGATTCACGCATCAGTGATAATGATAGATGGCCGAGCATTGCTCTTTATGGGGACAAGTGGTACTGGAAAAAGCACCCACACAAGGCTATGGCGAAAGTATATTCCTAGCGCTAGACTACTGAATGATGATGAGCCCATCATACGTTTATTTCCAAATGGAGAAGTGCGAGTTTACGGAGCGCCTTGGAGTGGCAAGACCCCTTGCTATATCAATGAGTCGGCGAAAGTAGTTGCAATGGTACTTCTGAAGCAAGCACCAGAAAATAAAATCATCAAAGGCAAATACGGCGATGCACTAAGTGCATTAGTGATGTCCACAAGTGTTCTGAGGACGGACATCGATCATCGCAATAGCTCTTTTGAACTATTAGCAGATATAGCCGAGAAGGTTCCCTTCTATACCTTAGAGTGTCTACCAGATAAAGGTGCTGTAGAACTGACTTATCCGTTATTATCCAATCAAAATTAATATCCTTATGAAGCTTAGAGACGATATTATCATACGTGAGGTAGGGGAAGAAAGCATCACCGTGGTACCAAGTCCCCAAGGGGCTGGTTATAGCTCAGTGATAACACTCAATAGTAGCGCTGCAGAGGTCGTTAAAGCCTTTATAGGTCTTGAATTAAATGCAGATCTAGTCGCCACATTCCTTATCAATCACTACAGCATTGATCAGCTACAAGCAGAGAAAGATGCAAAAGCGTTGATGGCATTGATAGCTAGTTCAGGCTTGGTTCGTCCACAAAACTAAAGACTCTGAAGAGAGTGAGCACTATATGGAGGAGCTACTTAGCTTGGCAGTCCAAGAGGTATCACAGGGCCAAAAAGTGCTCATAACGGCTAGAGGCAATAGCATGTTTCCCCTGATTAGAGATCGAGTTGATAAGATAGTACTCGCACCGCTTACTACCCCCATCAGGAAAGGCAATATAGTACTAGCTATCCAATGTGAGAGCTATGTATTGCATCGCGTGATTGAAATATCTGGTGACATCGTTACCTTGCGAGGGGATGGCAATCCTTTTGGAGTAGAGTGTGTCCCAATCAACTCCATAGTAGGCGAAGCGGTAGCCATAATACGTTGTAGTTCAAGAGAGATACACAAAGGCTCTCTATCATGGTGGTGCTTCCAACATCTCTGGCCGAAAAGTAGCTGGTGTAGGAAAGTCATCCTTGGCGTATCACGACGAATAAAACTTAGATAAGAGATGGATAGAGCATCAATACAATTTATTGAGCTATTGAGAGCTGCCACAAAAAGGGATAGAGTTACTGTCGAGTCAAAGCTCTCATTGGAGCTAGTGCCACAACTCTGGCGCCTTGCCCAGCGACATCAAGTCGAAGGTATGATAGCAGACCAATTATTGTCGCACGAGGAGTTGCCCCTTGATACCTCCATCCAATTGATGAGCTATACCCAAGGATTGCAAAGACTCTCCAGTAAGATGTCTGCTACCATCGCCCAACTCGTTAAAGATTTAGAGCGACACCATCTTCACCCCATCCTCATTAAAGGCCACGCCAATGCCGTCCTATACCCCAATCCCTTACTCCGAACGGTAGGTGATATTGATCTTTTCTTTCGTACTCAGGATGAGTTTCGGAAGGTGATGGCATTGATGCACTCCAGAGGCTACAAAATTCATAGCGAAACTAAAAGCGATAAATTACTCCATAAGGCGGTTGAAATAAAGCCATTCCTGCTAGAGTGCCATGGACAATTGCTCTACCTCCCTATGACGCATAGTAATAAACTCTTCCAAGCCTACTATACCCAAATCCTCAGAGAGAGTCCCCAAGCTACCATTTCCATACACAACACATCAGTACAAGTACTTCCGCCAGAGCTACAGCTAGTCCATACCTTCTTACATTTTTGGAGCGATTTTCTCTATGGTGGTGCCCAGCTCAAGCGCCTCCTAGACCTTTATTTTATCGTCGAGCGCTACGGAGAGATGGTAGATCGTTCTCGCCTATCACACCTTCTATGTGAGATGAAGCTAGAGTACCAGCTATCCCTATTTGGAGCGTTGCTACATAGATGGTTTCACCTCCCTATAGAGAGTATGCCCTGGCCACAGCCACAGCCCACAGCCACTTGGCATAGAGATATCCAAGTCCTCGCCCATAGCTATTTTCAAAATAGGGCAGAGCATCTCACCAGCCGTGCACCCCATGGAAGTCTATGGCGTCATCGCTTTTGGAAGTGGTGGAGTATTATGGACTTCAATTACTACCACCAAAGAGTTTTAGGTCACTACGCATTTAAAGCCCCTATCAGCATGCTCCTATTCAGAGCCAAAGAGACAGTAGAAGGAAGATGATCAAGAGCCCACGTATTCTAAAAGCACTACTCAAAGCCTATTGGATCAAACTACTCCTCATCCTCATCATGGGGCTAGCATCCGTTACACTAAGTTTTCTCTTCGTATGGCTAAGTAAATTACTCATCGATGTCGCTACAGGCGATAGCTCAGCTTACAACTTTTGGGGCATAGTGATAGCCTACTTAGCTTTGATCTTCAGTCGCATAGTCGTCACATCCGCCTCCAAATGGGTTACCACTATTACCTCCGCCCATATCACCAAAGCCCTGCGTGCCAAACTTTACAATACACTTCTGTACACACGCTGGAGTAAGCTCTCCCATCTCAGGAGCGGTGACCTCACCTCCCGAATGCTTCAAGATGCCAAGGAAGTAACTAGTCTACTTGTCGGTCAGATACCTGCTCTTGTGGTAGGCTTCATACAGTTGACTGGCGCACTAGTATTTATCTATTTCATCGATGCACGCATCACTTGGGGGATTATTTGCCTTCTTCCTTTCGTCCTTTTCTTTAGTCGTAAATACTTTCAAAGGATGCGAACTATTACGCACCGCGTCAAGAGCTCAGAAAGCGACCTCTTTTCATACTTCAATGAAGTAGCACAGCACCAACTCATCCTACGAATCTTCGGCCAGCAATCCAATACCCTCTCCCATTTGGAAAAAGGGGAGAAAAACCTTGTCAACACCATTAAAGCGCAACTTCGCTTCAGCGTTGCAAGTGGACTGGCACTCAAAATCCTCTTCACTGGAGGGTACGGCATCGCTATGGTTTGGGCAATTTATCGCCTTCATCTAGGTCTTATCACCTTCGGGTCGGTCGTCGCCTTCCTCCAGCTAGTCTCCTACATTCAATCCCCCACATACAATACTGTCAAGTTACTTCCAAGTATCGCCTCTGCCCTTACTGCTACTGACAGATTGGAAGAGTTACTTCAGCTACCAGAAGAGAGGCACACACCCAAAGAAGTAGATTACAGCACCTTCCAAGCAATCGAAGCTACAGAGCTCAGCTTTGGCTATAATGGAAGAGAAGAGGTGCTAAAAAAGGTACACTTCTCCGTAAAGCGTGGAGAGATGATCGCTATAACGGGAGTAACTGGCACGGGAAAAACTACGCTATTCAAGCTACTCTTGGGGCTCGAAATACCTGCAGAAGGTGCCCTCCAAATACGGCAGGCCGATGGAAGCTATTTCCCTATCAATGAGCTAAGTAGAGAGGCCTTTGCTTACGTACCACAAGAGAGAGCACTCTTCTCCGGGACTATCCGGGAAAATCTACTGCTCGGGCTCCCAGAGGCTACGGAGGAGGAGCTACTCACTGCGCTACAACTCGCTGTGGCAGACTACGTGTTACAGCTTACAGATGGACTAGACACTCAACTTACAGAGGGTGGAGTAGGGCTCTCTGAAGGGCAAGCTCAGCGACTCTCTATCGCTCGTGCTCTACTATCACGTAGGCCAATTTTGCTACTTGACGAAGCTACTTCAGCTCTAGATCCTAAGACGGAAGCACAAGTGCTTGCCAACCTCCAACAACTCACCAAGGAGAGGGGCCTTACTACCCTAATGATAACCCATAACCCCAAGGTGGCAGACCTATGTGATCGTCAATTCACTGTGTCCTCCACCAAGATCCTACAGCACTATGGACGGCCATAATCGCCTATCCTTCATCAGGCCAATCTACCATTAATGCCCCTTCATCACTGAGTTATTTGACCTCAGACTTTGTCTGGTAGAAAACAGTATTCAGAATGCCGTATACACCGTGTCACATTCTTAGATACAACCTTAATGATGCCAAGTTTGTAACTTAACAATTACTAAGTTTGTAACTCGATAATTGCTTAGTTTGTAACTCGATAATTACTTAGTTTGTAACTCGATAATTACTTAGTTTGTAACTCGATAAGTACCGATATATCGAATTGATTTACAGGCAAATACAATGCTCTAAATTCGTTTGTAATTAAAGCCTTTGAGACCTATTTTTTCATCTCAAAGGACTACGCCTTATCCTGCCTACTTGATATCATCTACTTTCCTCTTGGACTCTTCTATACTACTGTTCTGGGAAGTGGTGGTATTGAGATGAAGTTTGGCCCTAACGGTTTGGCGTACGATACCTCTCTCGTGGCTAGTCATTCCGCAGAAATAGCTGGCGACACTAGCCGATAGAAAGGCGGTACCAGATACCATCAGGGTGCCGATCAGAGACACTGGGGCAAATAGGTATACAATCACTGGAAGGGGGAGGCTAGCTAGTACTACTATAGCCATGGGGGGGAGGAGACTAGCAAGGTAGGCTCTCACTGAAAACTGAATCATAGGCCGGATAAGATATAATCGGAGAAAAAAGGCGAGGAAGGTGATCAGTAGGTGTATAATGAAGACCGTCTCCGGACTACCTCCCAATTTTAAAGCTAGGTAAGAGAGCGGAAAAGTGAGAAGCATGAGACATGAGAGAGAGATAGAGTAGCGTCGAATCTCACCTGTGGCAGAGGCAGCTTGCATCAGAGGTTTGGCCATGGCATCTATGGTAATAGTCACTATCATTAGACGCACGAAAGAGACGGTATGCTCCGGTACGCTTCCCAACCATATCTCTAGCAGTCTAGGGGTTTCGAAGTAGACCGGGAGCGCTAGAATGTAGATGAGCAAGAACGAGAACCGGGAGCACCGCTCTATGAGGGTATGCATCGCATGGAGCTCGCCCTGCGCATAGGTCTTGGTGATCTGTGGGGTAAGAGCAGTCTGAAAATTATCCGAGAATTGGACTACCGCAGCTTGCACTTGTACTGCTACAGCTCTAGCTGCATTGATCAAAGGGCCGAAGAATAGATTGAGTAGGATGCTGAGTCCTTGGGTCTGAAAAAGGATGACTAGGCTGCCTAAGAGATTCCAACTGGCGAAGCTTCCCATCTTTTTGGCTAGTGCTTTGTCGTATAGCTTTCTCCATCTAGTCTCTACGAAGTGATAGTTGCAATAGATTATTTGTGCAGCGGTCATTATGACGCCTGCACCCAAGTTGAGCCAACTGTAGGTGATAAGTTTGTCCCAGGGTGCTTGTATGAGTAAGAAGACTATAATTAATTTGAATATCAGCCCTACAATATAGAAGAAGGCGAAGGCTGTCATCCTTTCATGTGCTATAATGGAGGCGTTGTATGGGGTGAAGATGATGGACATAACCATGCTCACAATAGCAAGGTGGTAGACCATTTCTGCTGCATGCATTCGGTCGCTAGGGATGACCAATTTCTCGCGCACGAACCATAGTCCTATAGTTTCGGCTATAATCAGTGCAATAATAGCTAAAAATAGATGAATGAACCAAGAGGTCATAAAGATCTCTTTTAGACGCTCAATCTCACCTTTGCCAAGGCCAAAGGTGAGATACCTTTGGGTGGAAGAGGTGAGGGCACCCACCAAAATATGGAGCATACCAATCACGCCTCCCACAACGTTTTGGAGACCAAAGTCTTCTGCCCCTAGTGTATTGAGGATAACCCTACTGGTATAAAAGGCAACTGCCATACCAAAGAACATCCTCACGTAGAGAATCAAGGTATTCTTGGCTATCCTTTTATTATCTATGCTTGAGGTTTGACTCATTGTCTATGGGTATTTTTTGCAGTGAGGTAGTCTTTCGCTATCAAGAGAGCTTGTAAAAGGGGACCTATGATGGGATTATTCCAAAGATGAAAGAGCCTCCGAGCCTTCATTGAAACTTTCATTTGCACTCGTAGTAGCTCTGGTAGCTGAATATAATAGTTCCACCACTTATCGAACTGGATGGCGTAGCCTTTCCAAGGCTTGGCAGAGGTATAGTGGATATTGCCATGGCTATGGACCGCTTTCCAATCAGCCTCTGTATAGAGGTCTATAAAGGGGGCTCTGTATATCCTTGGGAAGAAAGTTCGGATGCTATTGAGGTATGGAGGTAGCGCTTTGATTTTCCCGTGCGCTAAGATATTATAGGCATCTTGGTCGGGAAACTTGAAGCGCATCGCATCCTCGCTTTGTAGCAACTGTATTATCTGCTGACTGAAGCCTATGCGCCGCATCTCCTTGAGGTTCATCAGTAGGAAACCGCTATTGATATAGTACGTAGGATCTTGTAACGATAAGGACTTGAAATGCTCTATATTAGCTCCTATCAATGTTTCTCGTATGCCTCCAAGCAAGTTGTCCTCTAGCCGTATGTAGGATAGATCGGATAGGTCATTTTGGACGATAATATCGCAATCCAAGTAGAGCGCCATATCGTACTCGGGAAGTAGCTCTGGTATCAATATCCTATAGAGTGAGCCGATGGAAAAGGTACCGAAGTAAGCGTCTGGTACTCTGCCAGACATATCTATGAAGCTCCACTGACAGACGACTCCTCTCTTATCTAGCGCTCGAATCGCTTCTTCTGTAGCTGGGAATAGAGGCGCTTCGACGAGTGAAATAATATGGTATTGGGTAGTAGGCAAAGCACTCTCTATAATGGATAGGAGTGTGGTGGCTGCCGGTACGATAAAGTTACTGGTATAGCAGACTACAATAGGTAGTGGTATCGAAGTACTCATGGTAGCAATTGGGTAAATAATTGGTCCCAGCTCTGTGCCTCTGGAGGTGTGGGGGGGGTAGGAGCAGTAGGGTGGAAGCTCTGGAGATCTCCTCGAATCACCTGGTGCATTAGCGTAGCGAGTTCGTAGGGGTCATCGGGTGAAAAATAGGCTGTTACTTGCAGTCCGCCCGCTGTTTCATGGGCATAGGGAAGATCGGCGAGTAGGGTAGGACGCTGGTATTTACCGAACTCTGTGATGGGGAGCCCCCAGGTCTCTACTTTGGATGGGAAGACCAGTGCATCAGCTACTCGGTACCGCTCATTCATCTCATATTTGGACTGGTATCCAACAAACGAGATGGAAGCGACTGTTCCCCACCTCTTGTATAGATATCTGGCGTAGCTATTTTCGTCACCTTTGAGGGTTAGAATAGTCTTAAACTTTCCCTTTCCCAGCTGCTTTTCTAGGAGCTGAGAGGCTTTGCAGAGAACCTCGAAGTTTTTGTGTATATCGGCGGTGGCAGGGTAGTAAAAGGTAGTTATGTGGTCGCTATCTTGGCTTTGGGGGGAATGGCTTATAGTTTGCTCCGCAGTATTTGGTACCATCGGTGGAAATACGATAATCTTTTGCTGTGGCAAACTGAAGAGCTCTTGAAAAGCTTTCTTGAACCAGTGCGTTTGGACAATAATGTAGTCATTAGCGTGTATATGGGGGCGGTATATGAAGTTTTTAGTGAGCCAAGAGAATAGAAATACCTTGTAATTGAGGCATAGGTCTCTGGGCTTCGCTTTGTAAAATGAGAATGAATTATGGCAGTATACCGCTTTTTTGGTGGCTTGGACACGAGGTGTGGTATCGTGTAGCGAAAGCCAAAGAGAGACAGGTGGAAGTTTCCTAGAGAGTCCATTCATCGTTACCTTTTCGCACCAAAGGCGGGCCAACCAACTCTTCTTAGCGCTGGGTATCTCAATGTACTCTATACCTTGGTGAAATGCTAACTCTTTGCTGTGTACTATTGCGAAGACTTGGTACTGCTCCGTGCGTGTTGATAGATACTCGAGGCACTGCTGGAGTATCTGGAGTGTACCTCCTCTAGTGATATTGACAGCTGATACTACTATAACTGGCTTACTCATGTAATAGCTTTTCAAAAAGTGTGATCCATTGATTCATAATGAGCTCTTCATCGTATCTCCTTGAGGCGATGACCGACTGTATGCTCATCCGCTCTCTGAGACTTTGATCCTGCATAAGTGTAAGGAGTCTTTGCACAAATAGTTCGTGATTTTTCATCGGGATAATAAATCCATTCACCTCGTCGCTGATAATATCTTTAGGCCCACATTTACAATCATAGGAGATGATGGGTAGACCATAAGCTTGGGCCTCGAGTAGCACCATTGGTAGCCCTTCGTATCGTGATGTCATGGCGTATATGCTTGCGTCAAGATACTTTGCCTGGATATAGGGAGTAGCAGGTGTAAGAGTGACTTTATCCTGAAGGTGTAGTGTATTGATTAGCTTTTGAAGCCTACTTTTATCGGGCCCATTACCAATAATTTCTAGAGTCCAATCTGGAG
>USJF01000032.1 GCA_900554935.1 uncultured Porphyromonas sp. | reverse complement strand
CTCATTCAATACCGAAGGCGGTCGTTGCGAAACCTGCAAGGGTGAGGGCGTCATCACCATTGAGATGCAGTTTATGGCCGATATCACCATCCCTTGTGACGAGTGCCATGGCAAGCGCTTCAATGAAGAAGTCCTAGAGGTGACCTTTCACGATAAAAATATATCCGATATCCTCGAGCTCTCGATTGATGAAGCGATCGAGTTCTTCGGCCGTTACCAAGATGAGAGCCTCTTTATCCCCAAGATTGTGGAGGGGCTACAGGTACTCTCTGATGTAGGGCTCGGCTACATCAAGCTAGGGCAAAGCTCCAGCACCCTCTCGGGAGGTGAAAGCCAGAGAGTAAAGCTCGCTTCGCACCTTAAAGACAAAGGAAAGCGCCCGACCCTCTTCATCTTTGACGAGCCAACCACAGGGCTCCATGTACACGATATCCACGTACTGATGAAGTCCTTCCAGGCGCTCATCGACCACGGGCATACAGTGGTGATCGTGGAGCACAATATGGAGGTGATCAAGTGCGCCGATTATATCGTAGACCTTGGCCCCGAGGGCGGTGATAAAGGTGGTCACCTAGTCTACCAAGGCACACCAGAAGGGCTAATGGAGGTAGAGGAGAGCTACACAGGCCACTATCTGAAGCAAAAGTACGAGCAAGACCACGCCCAGAAATGAGACCCGAGAGCGAGCTACACTTCATCTGGATGAATCGCCTCTTTAGGCAAGTAACCCTCCAGGGGGAGCCCATAGAGGTACTGGATGTGGGTGAGCTCAATAGCCACGACGGCCCCGACTTCGCCCTCTCACGAGTGCGGGTAGGCCATATAGAATGGGCTGGGTCGGTAGAGATTCATCGCCGGGCTTCGGAGTGGGAGGCACACAAGCATCAGCTCGACCCTCGCTACTGCTCAGTGGTGCTACATGTAGTGCTAGAAGCCGATCGAGAGGTCTACGACCAAGAAGGCCGGCAGGTGCCAACGGCAGTACTGGATATCTCACCCGATATGCTAGCCTACCTAGAGCGTTTGGTGCAAGGCAATAAAAGCCTCCGCTGTATGCCAGAGATGCTGACCCTCGGCGAAGAACCACTTCTGGATCTAGCTCTCGAGCTACTGCCAGAGCGATTGGAGGAGAAGCTAGCACGTCTGCGCGACCGCTCTGAGAGCGATCACTTCAATAGCATTCTCTACCACACATTGATGAGGTATGTAGGAGCGCATCAAAATAATGAAGTGATGCAGCAAGTAGCAGAGAGCCTGCCCTACAACTACCTAAAGAAACACGCCTCCGACCTCGTGGCGCTCGAAGCAATGCTGATAGGTCAGGCAGGCCTACTGAGCGAGACCCCCCGAGATGAGTACGAGGCAAAGCTCCTAGAGGAGTACCGCTTTTATCGGCAAAAGTTTGGGCTCACCCCTCTGCCTGCAGGTAGCTTTAGGTATCTCCGCTTGCGTCCTCCCTCCTTCCCCGCTCGTATGCTGGGGATTGTAGCGATGATCCTCCATCATGAGGAGGAATTGCTCTCGGCCCTCTCTCGCCTAGATAAGCCGGTGATAGAGCAGACACTCCGATTGGCTCCTAGCCCTTATTGGCAGGCACACTTCGACTTTGGGCGGCGACTGAAGGGGCAACGAGCAGGCATTGGACGGCAAACCCTTACCTCTCTGATCATCAATGCCATCGTACCTTCGGCCTACTACTATGCCCAGAAAGTGGGCGATCCTCACCTCGAGCAGAGGGCACTCGACTGGTTCTACCGGCTCCAGCCAGAGCAGAATCAGTATGTGAAGCTCTTCCAGCAAAATGGACTGCACCCTCGCCACGCAGCCGACTCCCAAGCCCTCCTCCAGCTCTACCACCACTATTGTGAGCCACTCCACTGTCTTCGTTGTCCCCTTGCCATTGACTACTTCCGCCACTGCCACCATCGGTAAAACCTCATCAGTAGAGGGAGTGAAGAAGCACCCGATAGAATTTCTAAATTCCGAAGAGGAATAGAGACCGTAAAGGAGGTTTGCTATCGGTTATAAATCAGTGTGTTATAAAGTCTAGAAATGAGTTTGTAACTGAGCAATTGCTGAGTTACAAACTTCACGATGGCTGAGTTACAAACTCGGTGATCACTGAGTTACAAACTCGCCGATGCTTTGGTATCAAACTAGTAAATGTGCGAGAATGGCACTTCGTGCAACATCCTCAATCGGACAAGTCGGACGGGTCGGACAAGTCGGACAAGTTGGAAGAGAGAGGTTCTTACCACATAGGCGTTTCGATAAATACCACTCACAAGACTCATCTATTGCGTCACCTCTGGGAAAATAGCGGGTAAAGAGTTGGTACTGTGGCGGTGATTAGGTAGATTTGTAGAGTTTTAATTGCTATTAACCTTTCAAACGCTTTAGGAGCTATGTATACTTCGCCTATTGACCAACTCAGCCCTGCACGCCAAGTGGTAGTGGGGGTGCAGTATCTATTTGTTGCCTTTGGGGCTACGGTGCTGGTGCCTCTACTGGTGGGTCTTGACCCCTCTGCGGCTCTCTTCTCAGCCGGCATAGGTACGCTTATCTTTCATCTCATAACGAAGGGGAGGGTGCCTATCTTTCTCGGCAGTAGCTTTGCTTTCATTGCTCCTATTGTGAGTGCGTCGGAGCTATATGGGCTGAGTGGTGCGCTTTTGGGGATTGTTGGGGTGGCTTTTGTCTACTTTGTGATGTCGGCGCTTATTAAGCTCTTTGGCACGAAGTTTATCTATCGTCTTTTCCCTGAGGTGGTGATAGGGCCAGTGATTATGCTGATTGGGCTTTCGCTCTCTGGCTCGGCGGTGAAGATGGCTGAGGAAAACTGGCTCTTGGCGGCTATTTCGCTGGCAACGGCTATCGTGGTGACGCTCTACGGTCGGGGGCTGGTTAAGTTGATCCCGATCTTTTGTGGTATCATCGTGGGTTATTTGGTGGATCTTATTTTCTTTGATATAGACTTTAGTGGCATCGCTGCTGCGGGGTGGTTTTCGCTTCCTCAACTAATGCTTCCTGACCACTTTAGCTGGGCGCCGATCATCTATATGATTCCGGTGGCGATCGCTCCTGTGATTGAGCACATTGGGGATATCTATGTGGTGAATAGTGTGACGGGCAAAAACTTTGTGAAGGACCCGGGCCTGCACCGTACAATGCTGGGCGATGGCTTGGCTTGCTTGGTAGCTTCGTTTCTTGGTGGCCCTCCTGTGACTACTTATTCGGAGGTGACGGGTGCGATGTCGCTGACGAAGGTGACTGCCCCACGGGTTCTGAGGATTTCGGCCGTTACGGCGATTGTATTCTCTATGATTGGCAAGGTGAGTGCTTTCCTCAAGAGTATTGATACGGCGATCTTGGGCGGGATTATGCTACTGCTCTTTGGAACTATCGCTGGTGCGGGGATCAATAATCTCCTCAATAGCCGTGTGAATCTCTCTAGCTCTAGAAATATCGTGATTATCTCTGTGACCCTTACAACTGGTATTGGCGGGGCGGTGCTGAGTATGGGCCGATTTACGCTCGGCGGTATAGGACTTTCAGCGATTGTGGCAGTGCTCCTCAACCTTATCCTCCCCGAGACCGAAGCCGACCACCGGCCTAAGGAGCAGTAACTGGTAGGCCTTTTCCCGCTTAGCGGGGGTTCCATTCAGATTATAGCTAAAGTTTTAGTAAATTTGTGGTGATAGATGTATATTGAATGGATTAGTGTCTTATGGAGGGTAGGAATAGTAGATATTTTGATAGGGACATCAGTTGGCTCGCTTTCAATAAGCGGGTGCTGATGGAGTCGCTAGACAGGAGTGTGCCGATATATGAGCGGATTAGCTTCCTCTCGATCTTTTCATCCAACCTTGAGGAGTTTTACCAAGTGCGTGTGGCAAGTAACCGTGCGGCGTTGGATAGGGCTATCGGAAGGGGGGATGAGGCGGAGGTGGCCTTGAAGCATGAGAGCTTTAAGGCGCTTACGGATGAGGTGAAGTCGCAGGAGGAGCTATTTCGGCAGGCGTGGGAGGAGGTGATGGTGCCGGATCTCTTTGAAGCTGGGGTGAAGGTCTTTACCCACGCTGAGGAGTTTGCCGGTAAGATACGTGCCTTTGTGGAGCGATACTTTGAGGAGGAGGTATTCCCGTACCTTCAGCCGGTGCTGGTGAGTCCCAATCTTATGAATGTCTTTGTGCGGGATAAGCGGATCTATCTGGCGGTCTATGTACGTCGCCATTCGGATGGTCAGAAGCGGGTCTTTATGATTAAGCTCCCTTTTACTAAGGTGGCTCGCTTCTTGAGATTGCCCGACTTTGAGGGTCGCTACTCTTATACCTTTTTGGATGAAGTGGTGCGTGCGGGCCTTGATAAGATCTTTGTGGGCTATGACGTTATTGGCTCTTATAGCTTTAAGGTCTCGCGAGATGCCGATATTGAGCTCGATGAAGGGGCGGGAGGCGTGGACCTCGCAGAGCATATTGAGGAGCAGATATCTAAGCGTAAGACTGGGGCGGTGACACGCCTGCAATTTGATGATATGATGCCGGCGGTGGTACTGGAGCAATTGGTGCAATCTATGAAGCTTGGTGCTGAGGTGCTTCTGCCTAGTCGGCGTCACTTACAGCTACAGGATCTTAGGAAGCTACCTAATCCGATTGGTTCTGAATACGAGCAGCATTACCATGCAGCTATCCCTCACTATAGATGGGATCAGTGTCTGAATAAGTTGGATCACCTCCTGAGACAGGATGAGGCTATCTATGTGCCTTATACCAGTTTTGATTATCTCCTTAGTACGCTACAGGCGGCTTCTACCGATCCTCGGGTGAAGGGTATTAAGCTAACGCAGTACCGTGTGGCGGAGGATTCGGAGGTGATTGATGCACTGATAAAGGCAGCAAGTAGGGGTAAGGAGGTGACAGTCTTTGTGGAGCTGAAGGCGAGGTTTGATGAGGAGAATAATCTGCAGACGGCTCAGCGGATGATCCGCCACGGCATCAAGATACTCTACTCTTTGCCGGGTCTTAAGGTGCATGCCAAGACTTGCTTTATAGAGTTCCACCCCGAGGCAGTGCCGGGTAAGTGTGGTATCGCTTGCTTTAGTACGGGCAACTTTAATGAAAAGACAGCGAAGATCTATTCGGATGTACTAGTCTTTTCAAGCCGACAGGAATTGGCTTACGACCTCTCTCAACTCTTTCTACTCTTGGAGCGAGGTGACACTACGCATACCTTTGAGCATCTCCTTGTGGCTAGCTATGGTATGGTGGAGCGGATTTACCAATTGATTGACTATGAGATAGCCGAGGCTAAGGCGGGGCGAAAAGCACGGATGGTACTCAAGATGAATTCGCTTGAGGAGCAAGGGGTGATCGATAAACTCTATGAAGCGTCGGAAGCTGGAGTAAAAATCGATCTCCTGATACGTGGTATCTGTCGTGCTATTCCGGATCAGCCTTTTAGCAAAAACATACGGATAATCCGTCTGCTAGATATCTACCTAGAGCATGCCCGCATCTGGTACTTCTACCATGGGGGAGAGGAGCTTTGCTTCGTCTCTTCTGCCGACTGGATGACGCGCAACCTCTACCGTCGTATAGAGTGTGGTGCCCCGGTATTGGAGCCTGGAATTAAGGCGTTTTTGAAGGAGGTATTGCAGCTCTGCCTAAGCGACAATGTAAAGGCTACTTACCTCTCCTCGGAGCTGGAGAATATCCCTAAGCGCGACCACCCAGAGAAGGCGATCCGGACTCAGGAGGAGATGTATCGGGTGGTGGAGCGATTTAATCACCAGCCCCCTTTTTATATAAGTAGTGAGGTGAAGGAACAGGTGGAGGTGCCTAGCTTGGAGCGGACTCCTCGTAGCAAACAGAGCTGGCTCAATCAGCTGATTTTTAGGAAAAAGAAGTAAACAATTGATAGAGTAATACGATATGTTTTCAGGAATAGTAGAAAGTACCGCCACGGTATTGAGAGTGGTGAGAGAAGAAGGAACGGAAAATGTACATCTTACACTTACTGCCCCCTTTGTAGAGGAGCTAAAGGTGGATCAAAGTATATCGCACAATGGTGTCTGTCTTACGGTGGTGGCCATTGACTTAGCGGAGTGTAGCTATACCGTTACGGCGATACTTGAGACGCTCCAACGCTCGAACCTAGGCGATCTAAAGCCTGGAGATTTGGTGAATCTAGAGCGAAGCATGACCGTGGGGGGTAGGCTAGATGGCCATATCGTGCAAGGACATGTGGATACCACTGGTGTCTGTACGGAGATACGTGAGGCGGAGGGAAGTCACTACTTCCATATCGAGTACAGCGTCCCTAAAGAGATGGCACTTCGTGGTTATATGACGGTGGAGAAGGGCTCTGTCTGTGTTAATGGTGTGAGCCTTACGGTGGTCAATTCCACACCCAATAGCTTTGAGGTGGCCATCATTCCATATACAATTGAGCATACCAACTTCAAGACACTTGAGGTGGGTAAAAGGGTCAACCTTGAGTTTGATATCATCGGCAAATACCTAGCTCGCATCATTGAGATACAGAAGTCATGAGCCTACAAGATTTAGTGTCGACACGGCAGAGCGATCGTAGGTACGACGAAAGTCGCCCAGTCCCAAGAGAGGTGATTGAGCATATCCTCGAGGTGGCTCGTTTGGCTCCCTCGGCTACCAATTCACAGCCGTGGCACTTTATTGTAGTGGATGATCCTGCCACACGTGATAAGGTGGCAGAGACGCTCACCACACCCCTGATACCAGGGATGAATAAGTTTGCAGCCACAGCGCCAGTCCTTCTAGTGCTGGTAGAGGAGTCGGCCAACATGGCTGGTAAGGCCGGTTCGCTTTTCCTTAATAAGCATCTCCCCGCTTATGATATTGGGATTGTAGCTAGTTATATCACCCTCGCAGCACGTGAGAAGGGTCTAGGTAGTTGCATTATGGGGTGGGTCAATGAGCGTAAACTTCGCAAAGTACTAGGTGTGTCAAGAGGCAAGAAGATCCCTCTCGTGATCTCCCTTGGCTACTCACTTCAGGAGCTAAGAGCTAAGAAGCGGAAGCCTCTCGCAGAACTCCTTTCTTACAATAAATATTCAAAATAAATAGAGATAGATATGGCACAAAAACCTTCAATTCCTAAAGGTACTCGCGACTTCTCTCCCGAGGAGATGGCGAAAAGAAACTATATATTTGATACCATCAAGAGCGTTTATCGCACTTATGGATTTAGGGAGATAGAGACCCCTGCGATGGAGAACCTCTCTACTCTTACTGGGAAGTATGGGGCAGAAGGGGATAAACTACTTTTCCGCATCCTCAATAGTGGCGATAGCCTGAAGGACTTCAATCGTGAGGAGCTGCTAACGATTGCCCCTGCCGAGTTTGCTGCTCGTGCATGTGACCGAGGCTTGCGTTACGATCTTACAGTGCCTTTCGCCCGCTATGTGGTACAGCACCGCAATGAGATCGCCTTCCCCTTCCGTCGCTTCCAGATACAGCCAGTTTGGCGTGCTGATCGGCCTCAAAAGGGGCGGTATCGCGAGTTTTTCCAGTGCGATGCCGATGTGATTGGCTCAGACTCGCTTCTTCACGAAGTAGAGCTCACTCGGATCATCGATACCGTCTTTCATCGCCTCAATATCTCCGTCACGATCCATCTCAATAATCGCAAGTTACTCACAGCTATTGGGGAGACTTTGGGTATTGAAAACATCATAGACCTTACCGTGGCCATTGATAAGCTAGATAAGATTGGGTGGGACGGAGTGCGTGCCGAGTTGCTCTCCAAGGGCATAACCGAGGAGGCGTGCGATAAGCTCTACCCTATCCTCAACTTCCAAGGCTCCAATGAGGAGAAACTGCAGAAGATGAATACCCTCTTTTCCGATAGCGAAGTAGGGCAGAAGGGGGTTGAGGAGCTGAGCTATATCTTTGAGATGCTACAGCTCTCGCCACTCTACAATAGGGTGCTCCTTGACCTCTCGCTCGCTAGGGGTTTGGACTACTATACTGGCACTATCTTTGAGGTAAAAGCCAATGACGTGGTGATTGGAAGTATTACGGGAGGAGGTAGGTACGACAATCTCACTGGCGTCTTTGGCCTCGATGGGGTGAGTGGCGTGGGAATTTCCTTTGGTGCCGATCGTATTTTCGATGTGTTGAATCAGCTAGACCTCTATCCTAAGGAGGCCACCTCTGGTACCCGACTAATGTTCGTCAAC
Organism: uncultured Porphyromonas sp.; assembly: GCA_900554935.1. Classification (GTDB taxonomy): domain Bacteria; phylum Bacteroidota; class Bacteroidia; order Bacteroidales; family Porphyromonadaceae; genus Porphyromonas_A. The sequence continues at coordinate 3,398 of USJF01000032.1, read as the reverse complement.
TTTGGTGATAAGGAAGTGCGTTATATCCTCCCTCTACTCAATTTGATACGTAAGGAAGGTATCGCTGTAGAGCTATACCCCGAAGAGGCGAAGATGAAGAAGCAGATGAGCTATGCCAATGCACTCCAGATTCCTTATGTCGCATTTGTGGGGGAGGAAGAGGTGCAAAATAAGACCATTACCTTGAAGAATATGGAGAGTGGTGAGCAAAGTGCCCTTTCGCTCGATGCATTGATTGCCAAGGTAAGATAGACGATGGAGACCATCTCGGATCACAAACTAAGTATGCAGCTGGAGTTATGGCCCTTTCATCTCGACTTGAGAGGGCGATACCCTTTAAGCCAATTGGTGAGCAGGATGATCCACGTAGCGGGTGAGCATGCCGCCCACTTCGGCTACGGTATTGACCACTTGATGGCGCACGGGGCTAGCTGGGTACTTAGTCGTATGAGCATCCGGTTTTTCCACCCGATAGTGGCGGAACCGCTCACCATTACTACTGGGGTGACGGACTGGGTGGGGATTTCTACCGATCGTATCATTACCTTGGAGCAAGGCGGTCGCCTTGTCGCGAGTGCATTTACCAAGTGGATAGGGATTGATATCCGTAGGCGGATGCCTCTCCCAATTGATACCTTACTCACTGATCGTACTCTTAGATCTACATTCGCCGATTTGGAGCTGCCAGAGATTCCTCGTCGTCTTCTGGATCGTGAGACCACGGCGAAGCTACGATCAGTCTATTTTCATAAAGTACGCTACTCGGATCTTGATATCAATCGGCATGTCAATTCTTCTGTCTGGGTTTCGCTCGCTATGGATGCCCTTCCTGTCTCTCATATTATAGAGGAGGAGTTGGTGGAGGCCCACTTGAGGTTTGTTAAGGAGGCTCGCCTGGGTGATGAATTGCTGGTGAAGCACTACTCTGAGGAGCTGATAGACTATGTGCAGATAGAGCATGAGGAGGCTGTTTGTTTTCAACTAATGATAGTCCGAAAGTAGGATGGCAAAGAAAAAGATCAAACGCCCAAATGTTAAGCAAGATCCACGGTCGGAGAGGGTCACAATCCTTTTTTCGAAAGAGGAGGAGAAGATGATCAATTACTATGTGAAGAAGTACAAGTGCAGCAGTCGGTCGGCACTGCTGCGAAAGATCGTGATGACTCATGTGCTGAGGCAGCTTAATGCTAATTTCCCTACTCTTTTCGACCAAAATCTATCTGATGATGAGTGAACTATCAATCGTCCCTTTTTCCGACCAATACTTTATGAAACTAGCACTTCAGGAGGCCCAACTTGCTTATGAGGCTGAGGAGGTGCCTATCGGTGCAGTGATTGTCTCTAGGAATACGGTGATAGGGCGGGGGCACAACCTTACAGAGACGCTACAAGACGTCACCGCTCATGCCGAGATGATTGCTCTTACGGCAGCCCAAAACTATCTGGGATGTAAGGTGCTCCCCGATTGTACGCTCTACGTAACGGTAGAGCCTTGTGTGATGTGTGCTGGTGCTATCCGACATAGTCGCCTAAAGCGAGTAGTGTGGGGTGCGGATGAGCCGAAGTCGGGCAATACACGCTTTTCGGATGATATTCTCCATCCATCCACACTTGTGACCCGGGGTATCCTTGCTGAGGAGTGTGCCTCCCTGATGCAGGACTTTTTCCGTCACCGCCGATAGCCTTTACTCACGGGCTATCCTCTTCCGAAGTAGTAGGGACACTGTAAGTAAGACTTTGTAAAGGGGACTTCTTGTCCCCTTTTTTCTTAATGAACTGATATCCAGCTTTGCATCAGGTGTCGCGTCGAGTTTGTAACTCAGTGTTTGCTTAGTTTGTAACTCGGTATTTTTGACTTTGGAAGCAGTAGTAGTCTCTCAGAAAAAAAGAATTGGGCTTCACTGAATACCAGTGAAGCCCAATTGCTATGTATAGTTGATTGTCTTAAGGAATCAACCGAAGTCATCAAAGAAGATGCTTTCGCGTGATACACCTAGATCATCGAGCATCTTGAGTGCAGAAGCGGCCATAGGACCAGGACCACACATGTAGTACTCTATATCCTCTGGAGCGGGATGATCCTTGAGGTAATGGTCGTAGATCACCTGATGGATAAAGCCGGTATAGCCAGTCCAGTGATCCTCTGGTAGAGCTGCTGATAGAGCGATATGGAAGGAGAAGTTAGGGAATTCTTTCTCTAGCTTACGGAAGTCTTCCTCATAGAATATCTCTACCTTTGATCTTGCACCATACCAGTATGATACTTTTCTATTGGTCTTAAGGGTATTGAATAGGTGCAGAATCTGTGCACGAAGTGGTGCCATACCTGCTCCACCACCAATGTAGAGCATCTCGGCATCGGTCTCTTGGATGTGGAAGTGTCCATAAGGACCCGACATCATCACCTTATCCCCAGGCTTTATGCTAAAGATATAGGTGGAGGCGATGCCTGGAGGTACTTTCATCCAGCCGCCATTCTTTCGGTCGAATGGTGGGGTGGCGATACGCACGTTGAGGGTAATGATATTTCCCTCTGCTGGGTAGTTGGCCATTGAGTAGGCACGCACGGTCTCCTCTGTATTTTTACCGGTCAGACCCCACATATTAAACTTATCCCACTCGGCCTTGAAAGGCTCCTGAACTTCCATATCGGAGTACTTGACCTCGTACTTCGGAATCTTGATCTGTGCGTATGAACCAGCCTTGAACTCCATATGCTCACCTTCAGGTAGCTTCACAACAAACTCCTTGATAAAGGAGGCAACGTTGCGGTTGGAGATCACCTCGCACTCCCACTCCTTGACACCAAAGACCTCTTCAGGTACTTGGATCTTGAGGTCTTCCTTTACCTTTACTTGGCAAGAAAGGCGATAGTGGTCGTTCATCTCTTTACGAGTGAAGTGTGGCTTCTCAGTGGCAAGTATTTCGCCACCGCCATCTAGTACTTGGCAACGGCACTGTCCGCAGGTACCTTGTCCACCGCACGCACTAGAGAGGTAGACGCCTTGATTTTGTAGCGTGGTGAGTAGGCTACCACCTTGTGGCACATCTAGCTTCTTATCATTATTGACGGTAATGGTGACATTACCCGATGCTACTAGCTTGGATTGGGCTAGCAGTAGTAGTACCACGAGCAGCAGTATGGTCACTAGGAACACCACTGTGCTGACTACTATTGTGGTTGTAGAAATTGCTAAGAATGTCATTATTATATTCGCTATTTAGTATTTCATTTTCTTAGAAGGTTCTCTTCCTTATAGGCTTAGGCCTGAGAAGGCTTGGAAGGCGATACCCATCAGTGCGGTAGTGATGAAGGCCATACCAAGGCCACGGAGTGCCTTTGGTGTGTCGTTGTACATCATCTTCTCACGGATGGCAGCTAGTCCTACAATAGCAAG
>USJF01000031.1 GCA_900554935.1 uncultured Porphyromonas sp. | reverse complement strand
GCTACTCTCTCTAAACGAGATGTACCTCGTAGCCAAGACTTACGACCCTAGCTCCGAGGAGTACAAGCAGGTCTTTGATATCGCCAGCCGTCTCTACCCCAATGAGCCTGATGCACTGATCAATTCAGCTGCTGCAGAGCTAGAGGTGGGAAGCTACGCTCGTGCCCTCAAGGTGCTCCCCTCTTTGGGTAACCGCCCCGAGGCGCTTAACAACCTAGGAGTCGCCACCGCCCTCTCAGGCAATAGAGAGCAAGCACGCACCCTACTAGAGCAAGCTGCCGCTCTTGGCTCCGCCGAGGCAAAGCACAACCTCGCAGAGCTGGGCTTTTGATACTGAATAGTAATAATAAGAGAAGTAATAGATAATATATTAATGTTTAATCAACAAAGAAAAAGTATGAAAAAGATTTCTACATTTCTTCTAGCAGGTGCTGCCGTTTTCGGTCTAGCTGCTTGTAACAATGAAAAGGGATTAAATCCCGAAGAGGGTACTACGGCGGGTAATACCAGTGCTCGCGTAACAGTAAGCCTTGCTACTCCTACCCTGAAGGCAGCACAACCACAGGTTGATGAGGCGGGGCGAGAAAAAGAGAACACGATCACTTCTATGCACCTTGTAGGCTTCGTCTCTAAGGACTGGAACACTTTAGTTACATCTGAGTCAACCAATGACGGTGAGTTCTGGAAGACTGCTGGTGGTGCTTATACCGTTGCTCCATTTGAAGCTACTGCCGGTACCGGAAGCATGGCTATGGCTCTTAATAAGGGTGATGTAACTGTAACTGCTGTTCCTCTAAGCACTTTTGGTACTAAGGGTACTGCTATTGAAGATATCGCTAAGCTTTCTACTGATGACAAGTTTGTGATGACTTCTTCGGCTAATAAACAGACTGTGATTGCCGGTATTAAGAAGGAAGATGCGGAAACTGGAACCGATGAGACCAAGAACGTCTTCAAGTTCAACCTAGAGCGTGTTGTAGCTCAAGCTTTCGTATCTAAGAAGGACGGCCTTGATGGCAACGTTAAGGATGGTACTGGTGCCGTTGATCTAGATGGTCTAACTTACTCCGTGATGAACGGTGCTTCTAGCACTTATGTTCTTACCAACCAAGCTGGTGATAGAACAATGCAGGAGGATGGTTCTTATAAGAACTTTAAGTCTTTTATCCACACCAAGACCGTAGCTGACGCTAAGGCTGCTGATCAGAACTTCCTGATCCGTATCGGTGCTCTTGGTAAGGATAAGAATGAGGACCTTGGTGGATACCAGGCAATTGCTGTAAGCAAAAAGCCTTATCAGACTAATGGTAGCGAGACTAATCGTGGTATCTACTTCCTTGAGAACTCCTCTGACGCTGACTACACTGTGGAGGCTAACCGTATAGATGGTTATACTCGTCTAGCTACCGCTAAGGTGTATGGTACATTTGCACCTAAGGTGGTTTATGGTATTAAGCCAGGTGCAGAGCCTAAGTTTACTGCAGTCGCAGGTAGCCATATTTGGTACAAGAAGACCACTAAAAAAGAAACCGTGGGTAGTACTGTAAAGACTACTATTACCTATACTGATCGTACCATCTCTGAAACTAAGCCTACAGGTACTCTCGAAAGTAATCAAGAATGGGTTGAAGGTCGTGTAAAGTATGATGCAAGTAACATCGTTAAGCTCGCTACATTTGAGTCTGGTAAGACTTTCTACGTTGGTTCTACTGACGATGTAATTTATGATTCAATCGAGGCTGCTCTTTCAGCAGGTAATGAAAAGGTTAAGACTTACCTCAATGGCCGTTGCGGTTACTATGGACTATTGAACCGCACGGTTGTGCCTGGTGTAAAGTATGCTGACACTCGTCGTAACAACATCTACGCTCTAGCAATTGCTAGCTTCTCTAGCCGTGGTTTCAACTGGGATCCAAACGACCCTAACGACCCTAACCTTCCAAAACCAGATCCAAAGGATCCAGACCAAGACCCAACTCCAGACCACCACGACAACGACATCGAGCCACAGAAGGGCTTTATGCGTTGCGAGGCTACGGTACTTCCTTGGAACCTTGTAACTCGTGAGGTTAACCTATAATAGGTCTTCACAATTGCTCTAAACTGCCCTTTGGCAGTAAAGCAATCAGAGAACAGTGCGTAACGCACGAAGTTTTAGGGTAGAGTGGGCTTGACCGCCCCTCTATCCGCAATAAAAAGGAGAGTGAAGAGCGTGGGGAGGAAGCCATTCAGCAACACTCTTAGAAGGATTAAAACTAATTAGATTAGTGAGTAAGATGAAGCTTATATCGAAGATTGGACTTTTAGCTCTGCTACTTGTAGCACTTGCTAGTTGCCAGAAGGGCATCATGAGCGATCTCTCAGAGTGTCCTCAGTATACCATATTTACATTTGATGTCCGGACACCCGATGAGATCAGTTATCCAGATGGTAAGATTGACGATATCCGAGTTTTCGCTTTCGATGAAAACGACCAGTTGATCGGTGAGTGGAAGGAGGGCGGTGTCGCTTTCCTACCTGGTTACGAGATACGGACCAACCACTACCGCCCGGGCAAGACCACCACCTTTGTGGCGTGGGCGGCAAAGGATATGAGCCAGTACGACCTCTCCGCCTTCAAGGTGGGTGCCAAGAAATCCGACCTCGTCCTACTTATGGCTAAGCAGGCCAATAAGATCAAGGCAACCGCTGGTCCACTCTATGTCGGTACCCCTAAGGAGGGTGCCCTGAAGCAGAGCGATCGAGATGGCAAGGGAACCGAAATCGACCGTGTGCACTTCCCATTGGTACAGATCACCAACCACTTCGATATAGAGATCAGAGGATTGGCACCAGGTCACCGATATAAGATGAGCTATACCGCCAAGAATAGTCGCTACGCCTACGATGGGCAGCTACTTCCCGATACTCCATTCGAGTGGACTACCGATACCTTTGAGCAAAAGGGGAGCGAGGATGGTAAGTACGTTACGGTTAGTGCTACCTACGATATCCTTCGCTTGGTACCTGGCGAGAAAGGCGATTACCTCATCACCATCACCGATGAGAATGGTAAGGTGGTTTATGAGTTCGACCCACTGCACGACTATATCCTCTACAGTGGTGTGGCGATGAGCAGTCCTAACCCATTCAAGGATCACCTCGACCTCAACCACGACTTTAATATCCGTATCCTCCTTCAGTCGTCCAAGGAGACCTACATGGCGGTACAGGTAACTATCCAGAATTGGAACCTCGTCTTTCGCGAAGCTAACCTATAAATTTATAGCGAGCTAAGGAGATGAAAAGAAATCGAATACATCACCTAGTTGCCCTACTATTAGGTGCCCTCCTATTGGGAGCCTGCAATCAGCGATCTTCCCGTGAGGAGGCTCTTATTAAGAGCGACACTAACAACTCTATCCGGTTCGCCGTCCGCGTCGCAACAGATCACACTCTTCGTGGGGTGAATCAAGACCAAAAAGATGTGCCTGGGACGGACAATGAGCAAAAGGTAGAGCAAGGATTAGTCCTTTTCAAAGACTATGCCAGTATGCCGGCGATGCTCAGAGAAGAGTCTGCTGGAATCTGGAAGTCGCCTCTGCTGGAATTGAAAGCTGGGATACAATCCCAAGTGCAAATTACACTGTTACTCAATAGTAATCCTATATTCAGACCAAGTTCGAGAGACTTTACAAAGAATCGTGAGATAGAGCTGAAAGACCTATTAAGTTATGCTGGGATCAATCTTAATGGAATGTTGATGACCGCTACTGTAGAGCAGAATAACAACACAGTGACTATTGATAACAGTGCGACAGAACAGGAGGTGATGCAGGGGAGTAAAAACAACTTTTCTTTTGATGTAGAGCGTGTGGTGGCTAAGGTACAAATCACCAAGTCGAGCAGTGTGACTGCGGAACTGAAGAATGTGGGTACACTAAAGTTGCCTCTTACCTACAGTATGGCTGGATCGGCGAAGAAGAGTTATCTATTCCGCGATAGGGCTGGTGAGAGGACTTTGACGGAGAGTAGCCCCAACATCTATAAAGATTATGTGTCTCTAATTGATGCCGAAAGAGTGCCTACCGATTGGGATCCTAAGCAGGGACATCCTTTCCTGCAAAGGGTATCGGATAAAGAGGGTACAGATTATATCCTCAATGGCTACTACCGAAACCCTAAAGAGGTGAAAGATAAGACTGCCAACCCGGTCTCCATTGATGGAGGCTTTTACTTCCTCGAAAACTCTATGTATGGTAATAATAAGGTGGCCTCTAAAAAGGGCGAGATTAAGTACAATCGAATCGCCTATGCCAAGGTCTACGCTCAGCTCGATAAAATTACCCACTGCTACGAATATGATTATAAAGCTAAGAAGCCTCGCCTGATGCAAAGTGACTCACTATTTAGGAAAGCTCACACATACAGTGTAGAGATCTCAGAAGAGCTTTTTTATAGGCTCAGAAGAGATCCAAAGTATAGACCTCGATTAGATAATTACTACGAATTTAGTTGGGATGAAGATAATAACACGGTCGGGCGTAATGTTTATAAGCTGAAGTTTGAGGAGCAGCCAGGAACTTTTTACGTGGGTGCTTCGGATGGTGCCATCTACCTTACTCTTAGAGATGCCCTATTGTGCGGTAATAAACAGGCACGTAGGTATACACATGGTCGTATGGTCTATTTGATTCCTATCAATCGGCAGAAGGACGCCTCTAGGGGCTTTGTGAATTACTGCGACACTCGGAGAAATAATATCTACGACCTTTGTGTGTCCAGTATATCAGGTATTGGTCTTAACTATGACCCTATCGACCCTGATGATCCTAATATTCCCAAGCCTGATGACACTCCATTTGAGCCACCTATCGATCCTCAGAAGCCTGTGGAGGAAAATGCCAATCTAATTAGGGTGAAAGCCAATATCCTTCAGTGGAATGAGGTGGTACGCCACGTGGATGTCGGAAGAGGTCGTCCTGAGGATTGACCGTATTTATTGAGTAAGATAGAGTGCTAGAAAACCTTAGAGGGGAGTTTGTTAGCAGAGTATTTGAATTATGAGTAAGATCTATAAGCATATATTCCATACACTTGTAGCAGTTGTGTCTATGCTACTCATTACTGCCTGTGCCAGGGGTGGAATATGGGGGGATCTCCACTGCGAGGAGCCTGAGATGATTCGCATAGTGGCAGAGATTGCACCTTATCAAAGCAGGCTACCCGAATCATTACGTGCCACAGATGGCAAGAAAGGGCAAGTCACTGAAGGTGAAGGAAGTGCTTTCCAACAAAATGTACGTGAGGAGCTGGAGATAGAGCGGAGGGTGGACTTCGCCATGCTCTATATCTATAAGGGAGAGGAGCGAGTGAAGGCGATCTTTTATCACGATGCCCAACTTACCGAGGGGATGCCTGATCCTTTTGATGGATTGGAGGTGAAAAGTTTCGGCACAGAGGGAAAGTCACTCACCTTCGATACGGAACTTTTGCCTGGTGATTACAACTTTCTATTACTCGTCAATGACCTGCCCTCTATAGAGGCAGCTCGCAAGGGGCAACTACGCGACCCCAAAGAGGTAGCAACGGCATCTGCACTCACGGCTAAGATGCTGGGTGGTGAACGCAAAAAGGTAGCAGGAGTTTGGCAAGAACCTTATCTGATGCCGATGGTAGGCCAGCAATACTTAAGTGTGCGTAGACTCAAGGAAGGTGAGAGTGAGCCTATGGTAGTGATGCCAGCAATCAATCTGGAGAGGGTGTATGCTCGTGTAGCTTTTACTCTAACGTCTGCTAAAGACAACACTTGCACTATGTATGTCAATGATTTAGTAGAGAACGCACAAGTGGACCCTCGCCCTTATGCTGTTAGCCCCACGATAGCCAATAGGAAGACGTTGGGTGCTTTTCTAGACTTAGTGGATGTAAAAGGTAGGCAAGAATGCTATGTCGCACTCCCCTTGAGAGACGAATGGACCGCTTCTATAGGTTCGGAACTCCCCAATAATTGGCGACATTACGGTAATCCTGCACCGTGGATGGAGTCAATTGCTACCTATAAGGCGACACTGACAGAGACTATTCGCTGGGATCTTGACCCAGAGAATTCATTTTGGGAAGGGACACTATCTGGCACTTATAATATCAAGAAGATCTTCCAGCAGATGGCTACTTACAAGGATGGTGACAGTACTCCTGCCTATTACCTTTATATTCCACCTATGTTCATCAAGGATGCAGGGGAAGAGGATATGCCTTATATCCACCTAGCACTAAGCTTCTTGGCACACCCTGGAGCGAATGGCAAGGATGTTTACCATTATCGTATTCCGCTTTATACCCTTGAAAAAGGGAAGAAAGATGGCGACCCTAATGTGAAGAGATTTACTATTAGGCGCAATACTAATTATGTGATCCATGCTCGTCTACGTGGCGATGGTCTTGAGATAACCCTTGAAGATGGCGTGAAGGTTCTGCCCTGGAAAGTGGTGAAGCAAGATATCCCTATTAACCCCGATGACCCGGGTAATGCTGACCCTCTACCCGATTGGCCTCAATCGTAAACGGTGAATGATGATGAAAAGATATAATAGAATAATAATTGGAATGCTCTCTGTGAGCATACCGCTCCTATCTCTATTCCTCTTTGCCTGTCAGAAGAGGGTAGAGGTTGTGGTATCCGAAAATGAGAGCGAAAGCAATACCTATGAGCTCGCACAGCCGATAACTGTCTCTATCTTAGTCGGTCCAAATAATACTCTTCAGTCGATGCAACCCAATGGGCTACGTGCTTCTGTTGGTGACTTGAGTCGCACATATAGCGAAGAGGAAAGGCAGCGGTCTACAGTCAATAGCCATCAGTCATCTGCTAGTAACGATGGCTCGCATAATTATGCCGTTTATAAGTCAGGGCTAAATTACTACAAGTCGGATTGGATTCGCACCCTCTCGATTCCTGAGCTCCACCCAATGGATTATGAAGTGAAAGGAATGGTACCTGTTCCTTCAGATGAAAACTTTAGGATTGATATGGATAAAGCTACCGATGCCGAAGCCCCTACTAAAGTGGATATTACCTTTTATCGACTGCCCAAGAATGGTCAGCTCTCCTTTTTTGTGAATGCGAGAAGAAGAGAGGGGCAGTATTACAATGATCCCCTGACGCATCTCTCTTTTGACGTGCCCTACATCACAGTTGCCGAGGAGTTTACTATGCTCTCAAAAAGAGCAATAGACCAATGGAAAGAGCGCTTTGCTCAGACTGAAACGTGGGATAGTGATAAGAAAAAGTATGTGCCTGCCGATTATGAATATGATGCCTGGACTGGTAGTTCTATTTTTACCAGTTCTTATATCCCCATGTATGGTAGGCTATATAAGGTGGCTAAAAATGCAGCTGGAGACGGGCTGATCGCTTCTGAAACCTCCGACGGTGAGCCAAAGCCACTGCACGTGATTTATCTAGAGCGTGCAGTATCTATTGTTTCCATTATGTGGGATACGCCGAATAGTGCCTATTCAGAAGACAACTACTATGTGGATGAAATATACTGGGGAAAGCTCCCTAACGTCTGCTCTATAGTGCCCAACAACTGGGACGGAGTAAAGAAGATGATGGCGGATAACTTGGGGGAATTATTGCCCCTTGGAACCAAACAAAAGTCCATACCGGCCTATTGGGACTACCGTAGAAATTGGTTCCGATGGAAAGGTGGAGGAGTAGATGATAAGGGGGGTGCTGCAGATATCAGAGGTGGATACATGGTGTTTTTTACACCAGAGAATTATCCCACAGAGGCCTCTAAGCAGAGCACTATCTATGTGGTGATGAGTAAGTATGATCCCAAGACTGGTTTGGTAATCAAACCTCGTGGCAATAAAGTCTTTGAGCTACCATTTGGGGAAAAGAATGCCACTACAGGCTTGTTGGATGTGCATCGCAATACTTGGTACCAACTCAATATTAAGTTTAGGTACAGCCCTCAGGGTCCAGTGCCCTATATAGTCTCTCCATGGGAGGATGTGGATATCCCTACGGAGCTTTGATTTTGATAAAAATAGAATAAAGAGATACAATATGAAACGCAGACTTTTTTCATTTGGCACCCTTCTAGCGATGCTGGCGATCCTAGCGACGACCGGCTGTCACGATACCTTCATGGGTGATAATAGATATCCTAACTGTACAGATGAGATAGTTGAGGACGACGAAGTTGATGCAACGATCAATCTTAATGTCCCAGAGATGCTTGATGCCTCTGTCCGTGGAGCAGCAAATAACACCCGTGCTCTGACCCCAGAAGATGAGAATAAGGCATTTGCTCTTGATGTTCTGGTCTTCGAGGCACCTAATGGGACTGCTGAAGGTGATGAGACATTTTCATACCCAGCACGAGTCCTAGCTACTCCGACGTTGGTGGATGCCAACTCCTCAAAGTATACCGTAAGGCTTCGTCTGAAGACGAGAAATAATCCTCAGCGACTAGTACTTATTGCTAATTATCCAGGTGATATAGGCAACATCGCTCCAGGAACTAAGAAGAAAGATGTATACGTGGCTATGCAAAAAGCCTTTACTAAAAAGTGGAAGGCTGATGGTGGGGCAGGCAAGCAGCAAGGAGTGGACTACGATCTTATCCCTATGTGGGGTGAGAGTGACCTCCAGACTCTTACTAGTAATACAAAAGTATTGGCATTCTCAGACTGGAAGGCCAATATGCCCATAGCAAATACAATTTACCTATACCGCTCACTTGCAAGGGTTGATGTAGGTCTCGCCTTTACAGAAGGTATGAACGACAGCAACGTCTCTGGAGAGACGCCAAATAAGCAGGATCCAAAGGTTAAGGATTTTGAGCTGAAAGAAGTCTACGTGTATCGCTACAATACGAAGTACCAAGTTCCTGGGTCAATAGGGAGCTTTACTGATAAGACGATTACCTCACCAACCCTTCCATCTTCATCAGTTCTTGCTGGCGTAGATGCTCCTCTTATTTATAAGGTTGATCAGTCTGGCGCTCTTAATCGCACCATCTACATCCCTGAGAATCGTAAGCCTGAGACTGAGAAGACCGGCAAGGATAGGGATAAGGATCTTCGTGACCATGCCACTGCATTGGTGATCGGTGGAATATACAAAGGCAAACAGGCAAATCTAGATCTTTCACAGAGTAACAAGATAACCTACTACCGAGCTGACTTCCTTGAGGGAGGAAATACCCCTAATCCAGATGCTGAAAAGAAGTATCTTGATATTCTTAGAAATCACCGCTACCGCTTTAATATCACAAAAGTAGGTGGCGTAGGCTACGATACCCCAGGGGAGGCACTAGAGAATAATGACTATGCGATCTTCTATACTATCTCTGTGTGGGACAATGCCGACCTCACGAGAGTACTGACTGATGGACAGTATATGCTCGGGGTAGACCGAGATCACATGGTCTTTGGTTCGGATGTAGCAGTGGACATACCCAATGCTATCACAGACTTCCCCGGTGGATGGACTGCGACGATCCTTAAGGATGAAAAGACCGGCACGATCCCGTCTTGGCTATCCCTTGATGAGAAGGTAGATGGTAAGACCTCGACAAAGTGCAATGTGAAGAACCCAAAGCATAATAATGACTACTACGGACCACTTCCCATTCGTGTCAAGGAATATACCAAGGAGGAGATTGATGCCAATAAGGTCAATGGTAAGAAGACTTCACGTACAGCGAAGATCTTGCTGAAAGCAGGCCGCCTTGAGTGGACACTACATGTAGAGCAACGTCCTGATATTAAGCCCGTGCTCCGTATTCTTGCCTATGAGGCCTATAGGGATACAGCTCAGATAACAAAAGATGATTCTAATCTTGACGTCCTTAATGAGCGGTTCAATAACTGGACCATCAAGAGGCGTCCCAGAGTTACGGGCAACTCGTATAATACCTATGACTACGACCTCTTCACCCTTGTTGATGCCGATCCTCGAGCAAAAGAGAAACCTCGGTATGGAACCCACGCTGTGATAGAGTTTAACGCCAACCAGGGGCCTGAAGTGTCTGATCAAAGAGCCTTTGTTCTCCAGTGGAGCCCTAAGGAAGCTAAGATCCAGGGTGGTAATGGAGCCGGAGATCCTAATACAAGACGTCCGGTCTTGATTATTAACTCTCTTGCCGGCAACAATTTTGATTGGGAGGTCTATACGGATGTTCCTAATCTCCGGATCCCCGGAGTAGCGCCTGAGAATATCAAGACTCTCGCTGAGTCCGGAGGTAATGGGGCTTCTGGCAAGGAGATCTCATCGCTAAGAGGAGGCTTGTTTGCCACACATTATCTGGATCAAGATGATTTTGAAAGATTACACGATAAAAAACTAAATACGGTCATCTTTGTGATTAAGGCTCCTGGACGTAATGGAAATGGTAATCCCTATGAGTCTTATCGTAGTGAGTATGAGATCATCTTGGATGCAAGAGACAATGATGATCCTAGCATTAAGGATACCAGTTTAGTCCCAGATGGCTTCTCTCTTTACAAAGTCTCACTCACACTCCTCCAGACAGAGTACTCTGTGACCCCATATTACACTAGCTCTGACGACACCCCGCTAACGAAGTTTGAGAAGTACGATCGCTTCAAGAATGTGAGGGGTGAGGCTTTTGGCATGCTACAGGATGCTGAGGATGCTACCTTTATTATGAATGGTGAGGAGAAAGAAATCTATGTTCGTGCCAATACATCCTATAGGATCACTCCTCTATTCCAGGTGCTTGCCACTAAGACCGATAGTAGAGGTAACGAGTATGAGGTGGGTACATATCCCCCTAATGTTGAGCGTAGAGAAAAGCTGACAGAGGAGATAAAGAGGCGCCTTGCCTTACCGGCAGAGTATAGAAGGTATGGGGAGAATGTGTATAAAAATAGAGGGCTCTTTATCAATAAATTCTATGGTACTACAGGAGTAGATGGATATAGTGGCACCACTGCAGTTACGCCAAAGTATGGCGTGTATGCCAATACGGGCAATAGTAATAATAGCTATGGAGATATAATGCGCTTTACCACTGTCAATGACTTGGAATATAACGACCGCGTTGAGGGCCGCGCCTATTTCCTCATTGAGTCGACTAACCCCAACGGCAAGCAGTTCCGAGATCATGTCTTCTCTGTACGATTTGTAGCGGCCAAGAAGCAGCCGGAGGCTAATAGTTATATGATGCTCCGTGGTGGGCAGGGGATACTGATACCAGTATCTCGTGTGAATACAGCCAAGAAGTTCTACAATGAGGTGATCCTTGAGCGTTCTGATACAGATAACAAGGGATATAGTTACGGAGCCAGGTCAGGTGGGGGTTTCTTTGCATCGAAGACGCGCTTCGCTGGACTTGCGGAGGGTCAAGACTTTAGTGTTGAAGTTGAGTGGGCCGATAATGAGACCAATTATGAGGTTCCCGTCAATCCTGATGGCTCTGCACTCTTCAAGGAGCTCTCTACGGTCGGTGATGGTCCTACGGGCTTTGTCTATGTTTATCCCGGTGATAAGCATACAGGCAATGCGATGATTACGATTAAGAATGATCGTGGTGTCATCCTTTGGAGCTGGCATATCTGGGTGCTGGAGGAGTATCCGTCGATGATATCACTGCCACTTGGCACGGCGAATATAGAGAATGATCCCTCTGCTATCCAGCAGTACTGGATGGATCGTAACCTAGGGGCAACACTGAGACTTGGTCCAGATACATGGGGGTCGCTAGATTCACGACTCAAGACCTATGGATTCCTCTATCAGCATGGTCGTAAGGATCCCTTCCCAACGGTTACAGAGGAGGAGAAGCACTTCTTCTCAGATGCCAATGGTGCTCGTTATGACTTTTCTTCGCAGGGATCGCAACATAAGTTGCTCGATCTTGCCCAGTACACTAAAGGATATGCCGTGGCTTCTATTCCAGAGACGATTCAGGATCCGTCCGCTCCTATTTGTAATGAGGAGGATTGGATGGTCGAGCGTATCTATGCTAAGAATCTATATAAAAATAAGATGGGTGGAGCCAATCCTACCATACGAGTGAAAGGAACTCGTGCAGCCTACTTTCTCTGGGGGGGGCGCGTTAACG
>USJF01000030.1 GCA_900554935.1 uncultured Porphyromonas sp. | reverse complement strand
GAGGAAAGGAAACGAAAGTAGGTCAGAAAACTTTCGTTTCCCGACCTACTCGATTTTAGTTAAAGCCTCAGGCTTATCCTATACGTCGCAGTGTATGTCTTGCGAAGAAAGAGATAAGTATCCCTGGCACCGCCATAATCACAGCATACCAAAGCAGGCTCAATGCTCCGTAGCTAATCAATAGCAACCCCGCAATCCACGTGGTGATCATGATCGATAGATTAAACATGCAAGACTGCACCGACATCGCCACATCCTTGCCATGCTTCACTTGGTTGCCCACAGCCGCTTGGAAGAGCGTCACAAGCGGACCAAAGGAGAGCCCCCACATGAAGAATCCGAGATGTGAGATACCAATAGCTCCCTTGAAGAAGTAAAAGAGTAGCATCGCTATAGCAAGGAACGCAAACATCAGCACCGTCAGCTCCCTCAGATAATGATCAATATACTTCGTAGCTATCACAATAGAAATGAGCGAGCCGATACCAAAAACCAGCAAAGCGACCTCCACTCCGCCACTAATTCCAATCTCACCTACCAATTGGGTAATATAAGTATAGACTCCATAATGCCCACAGACACCAAGCAGAGTGAGGAGAATGATCAGAAGTATAGACTTATTCTTGAGCATCGCAAATGGCGAAGTGCTAGAGGTAAGCTTCTCACCAGGCGTAGAGGGCAGCATCACCAGTGATAGCAGAGCAATAAGTGCCACCAACGCTCCGAGTACTATAAACTCTATACGCCACCCAAAGCGATCACCAATAGAGGTCATCAATGGCATACCTAGGCTAATACCTAGTGTATTACCCGCCATAATGATCGCCACGGCCCTACCTTGGTGCCCAGGATCCACCAGTCGCATCCCAAAGGCAGCGATCATTGGCCACATCACTCCCGCACAGATACCGCCAAGGAAACGTAGTCCCAATATAATATAGTAGTTCTGGATGATCCCCGATAGTATATTACATACCGCAAAGCCTACCAACAAAAGGAGTAGTAAATTCTTACGATTAAAGCCCACAGTAGCAGAGATAAGCGGAATACCGAAAATAGCCGATGCCAAAGCATACCACCCAACCATACGGCCACCTTCCACCTCATTGATTCCTAGATCACCCATAATTTGCTGCAAAACCCCCGAGGGTAGCAGCTCCGACAAAATTCCCACAAATGTAACCGACGACATCAGGATCATCAAGATCCAAGGGAATGCTCCTACAGATTTCTTTTCTTGTACCATAGATTAAATGTTTAAAGGTTTACACCTCTAAAGATACCCATTTAGATTGGCATAGAAAAAAAAGTAAGAAAAATTCAAAGAAAGGTCAATGGCCGTCACCTATTGAAGGCACTCCTTCACCTTTTGCATCAGCTCTTCGATTGTAGCTCCTTGGTTGGTCTTCAGAGCGGGGAAAAATTGGAGCGTCAGCCTACCCCATTTAGGGATAGACGTGCCACGCTTTAAGATCTCATATCCGCCAGTAATCTTGGCTGGTACAATCGGTACGCCCATCTCCGTTGCCACCTTAAAGGCACCTTTACGAAGGCGATCCAACTTGCCGGTGAGCGTACGGCTCCCCTCAGGAAACATAAAGATATGATAACCATTGGCAATTGCTTTCTCGCAATCGCGTACCACACGGATAGCGCCCGAAGGGGTATTCTCCACAAATATGAAGCCCAGTTTTTCGCAGGCCCACCCTACAAATGGGAGCTTCCGTAGCGATCCTTTCAAGACCCACTTAAATCGCACTCCAGCATAGCCATAGAGCAGGAATATATCCATCGCACTGGTATGATTGGGTGTCACTACCGAAGGGCAAGTCCTCGGCAAGTATTCGCGCCCGCGTACTTTTACAGGGATCAGTAGGAGTGCCAAAGTGGCGATACTCCAGATCTTACCCGGCCAGTAGCCAAAGACCCGCTCGGCACCGAGAATACTTCCCACCGCAGCTATCACCGCGGTGAGGATCGTTAGGACTAAAAAGAGTGGTAGTACAACAATGATCACATAGAGTGTGTACAGTATTTGCTTTATATCCATCAATTTGAGCTTTTATTTGATAAAACTTACCAAAGATACCTATTTCCTAGCTTGCAATCAAGCGTTTAGCACCGGTTGAAGTGAGCTATTTTGTGTAAATTTGTATGAACTTGAAGTGCAGAATTATATGAGTAAGTGTAAGATCCTATTTGTTTGTTTGGGAAATATCTGTCGAAGCCCTTCGGCGGAGGGTGTGGCTAAGCATATCATTGTGGAAAAAGGGTGGCAGGAGTTGTTTGAGATAGATTCTGCTGGGCTACATAGCTATCATGCTGGAGAGCTTCCCGACCCTCGTATGCGCCAGGCGGCTCAGGCGAGGGGGTACGACCTAGTTAGTCGTAGCCGTGAGGTGGAGCTGGAGGACTTTTTTACTTATGACTATATTGTCGCGATGGACGACTCCAATGCCACAGAGCTGTACCACCGTGCCCCTACGCTCGAGACCTCCCGAAAGATCGTGAAGATGCGTGACTACTTCCCTGAGGGGGAGACGCTCGACTATGTCCCCGATCCTTACTACGGTGGTAAGGATGGCTTTGAATTGGTCTTGGATCTTTTGGAGGCTTCTATAGAGCGGTTTTTAAGGGTGGTGGGCTCTATTTAGTGGGGACTATGAATGGTCTCATTTAAGTTGGCCATACGTCGAGTTTGTAACTCAGCATTTGCTTAGTTTGTAACTCCGTGTTGACTCTGTTTGTAACTCCGTGTTGGCTTAGTTTGTAACTCGGCCATTGCTTCGACTGTAACTACATTTTAGCCCGTGTGGCGCTACTTACCTCTACTGCTGAAGAAGGATGCTTCGTAGGTTTGGAGAAAAATGGTACATTTGTGGTGTTGACGCATAAGGCCTAATAACGTTTTTCCTTGAGAGGTCATCAGTCTCGAGGGTATCATCTTGTGTATCATTTATTGTGCGTCATCTGTAGATATGGTAGAAGAAGAGCAGAGTCCAGCCCTACACGAAGTTGGGGTATTTCTATCGGAGTATGCCACCCACCTTATGAGCTGTGGTGTGCACTCCTCACGTGTGATTCGCAATACGAAGCGGATTGGTATATCCCTTGGGTGCGAGGTTAAGATCAGTATTTTTCAGAAGAGCCTTATCATCTCTGTCCTTGATCTTGGGAGTCGGGAGCACTACAATGAGGTGTGTGAGATCTATCCTTATCCTATTAGTTTTGAGCATAATGCTCGTCTGAGTGCTCTTAGCTGGGAGGTTTACGACCACCATCTCTCTTTCGCTGAGATCAAGGAGCGGTATGAGTCGATCATCAAGGCTCCGATGATTCATCCTCTCTTTGTGCTACTGCTTGTGGGCTTTGCCAATGCCTCCTTCTGCCGGCTCTTTGGTGGGGATTGGGCCTCTATGGGGATTGTCTTTTCTTCGACTCTTTGTGGGATGTTGGTCAAGCAACAAATGAGCCAAAGGGGGGTGAATCATTATCTTACCTTTATTGTTTCGGCTTTTGTGGCTTCTCTATGTGCTTCTACGTCGGTGATATTTGATATCACTTCGGAGATTGCGATTGCTACAAGTGTTTTGTACTTGGTGCCTGGGGTTCCTTTGATCAATGGGGTAATTGATATTGTGGAGGGGCATGTGGCGATAGGGCTGAGCCGACTGGTGAGTGCGTGGTTATTGATTGGTAGCATAGCTATTGGTCTCTCTTTTACCATTTTGATAATGAAGGATAACTTGCTATGATAGCTCTGGATATTCTCTCGGATGGTTTTTTTGCAGCGATAGCGGCGATAGGGTTTGGAGCTATCTCCGATCCTCCGCTGAGGGCTTTTCGCCCGATTGCTATTTTAGCTGCCATTGGGCACGCCTGTCGCTTCTGCCTGATGACGTATGGTGGGGTGGAGATTGCAGCTGCTACCTTGGTTGCCTCTTTGCTCTGTGGATTTGGTGGTCTTTTATTGGGCAAATGGCGGCGGTTGCCGATGACTGTCTTGTATGTGCCGGCATTGCTACCGATGGTGCCAGGTAAGTATGCGTATAATATGATCTTTGCCCAAATTATGTACTTGCATTCGATCGATGACCCTAACGCTCGTGCTCTTTATATGGATACCTTTTTCTCTCAGTCGATGACGGCGATCACTGTGGTCTTTATGCTGGCGCTTGGTGCGATGATACCGATGCTCCTTTTCCCCAACTATGCCTATGCCCTGACTAGGTCTAATAAGCTCTCACGATGAATAATACATTTTGGCACTCTATTGCGCGCTACAATGAAGCGACCTGGCTGTGGCAAGCCATTATTGTCTTTGTCGGTGTGGTGGTGACTCTATGGTTTGCTATTAGGCCGAGCAAGCGGACTACGTTGGTGGTGAAGCTCTATACGACGGTGCTTTACCTCTGGCTAGCGGTGGTTTACTTCTATATCTACTGCTCGGAGAGAGCCTACAATGAGATTATGGCTCTATTCTGGCTGATCCTAGCTGTGGTATGGTGCTGGGATCTTTGTGTGAAGCATCGAAGTGAGGAGAGTGTGGAGCCGCACAAGCCGTTGGGGTACCTCCTGCTCTTTACCCCTTTGGTCTATCCTCTGGTCTCTATGGCTAGGGGGTTGCAATTCCCTATGATCACATCGCCGGTGATGCCCTGTACGGTGATGCTTTATACTATGGGGCTATTGCTCTTGCAGAGGGAGAGGGTCAATCTCTTTATCGTGCTACTCCTTTGCCATTGGTCGGTGATAGGACTTGCTAAGACGGCCTTCTTTAATATCCCTGAGGATCACTTGATGACTTGTGCTACACTTCCTGCAGTTTATCTATTTTTTAAGGATTCATTCCAACTTGATTCGAGCCACAAGTGTAAGCCTGGTATGGTCTACATCAATGCTCTTTTGATCTCTATCTTTTGCGGTATCGCCATTATCCTACTCTGGAGTATGTATAGGCAGTTCTCCAGTGGTTGCCTTTTATAGGGCTAGGTGGGGCATGGTGATGAAGTGGGTGTGGGGGTAGTGATGGGAGAGGTAGGTGCGGAGGTACTCTCGGCTATCGTCGGTGACGATGGGGTCGTAGGTGAGCCCTTCGTTGTAGACTACGAGTGGCACCTCTATCCCACGGCTAGCAAGGGCTTCGAGGCTGAGGAGCGTGTGATTGATACTGCCTAGCTGTGCGGTGGTGATGAGGATGGTGGGAAGTTGCTCTGCCTCTATATACTCTATGGTGAGTAGGTCTCGGGTAATTGGGACCATCAGTCCGCCAGCCCCTTCGAGCAAAATAGTTTGATACTTCTTGAGTAGTTGCTTAGTGGAGGCTGTGGCGATAGAGATATCGATCGTCTTTCCCTCTAGTTCGGCAGCGATGTGAGGTGATGCTGGTTTGGTGAATAGAATAGGGTGGGTGGTGTGGTCCTGATCCTCAGGAAGCAGTGCTCGCTCTTCGATCTTTCGGTGGACTAAGATATCGTCGCTCATCTCTACACAGCCGGTCTGCACCAGTTTTTGTGTGATGACTTGCACCCCTTCTTGTAGAAGTTGGTGGCTAATCCAGCCTGTGGCTACTGTTTTCCCTGCGTCGGTATCGATGCCGGTCACGAAGTAGACCGGTGCGGTAAGTATTTCTGATAGTTTCATCATGATATTTATTGTAGTTTTACTTTTGTGCTATGATAATAAGGGGGTGGTAGGTGAGTGGGAGTGGGTCTGCTGGGGAGGGTTGGTGAGCTTGCCGTAGCTGCTCCTCAAGACGGAGGAGACGCCCACGGCTCCATAGTCCTTGGTGGGGATGGGTAAAGGCGTTGGTGCCAGTTGCTTTGAGGTGGCGAAGGAGCTCGAGGAGCGAAGGAAACTGTAGCTCAATAGTGAGTGCCCTTTGCTCTATATGGCTGAAGGGGGTGAGTGCGGCTTGGTATTCGGCTAAGGGTGGATAGTGGAGGGCGTTGGGCAAGATGGGCTGTAGCTCTGAGAGGTTTTCGGGTAAAAAGGTGGAGAGTGCCAGCGTGCCACCAGACGTGAGTGCGTTGTAGGCTTTTCGGATAAAGGCGAGTGGCTCCTGCCACCACTGTATGCAGCTACTGGAGGCAATGAGCTGATAGCCTTTGCCCCAATCCCATTGCTCGGCATCGCCTGTGATAAAAGCGAAGGAGCGGTGGGGTAGCTTTTCACGTACCCAATGCTCTGCTTCGGGTACGAGATCATTGAGCGTTAGCTCTGCTTGTGGATAGAGGGTAGAGAGTGACTCTGTGAGAAGCCCTGTCCCGCAGCCGATCTCTAGTATCCTCTGGGGTGGTGTGACTACCTTTTCGGTAAGAAGGGCGATTATCTCTGCTACCACTCTCTGCTGAGGGGTGGCTGCTTTGTCGTAACTAGCGAAGGCGCTACCGAAGCGGTCGGCGATTAATTGTCTGTCGATGGTCATAATTGGAGTAGCTCCTCCCAGCTTTGGTATTCTAAGAGTGGGTAGTGCCCAATGCCTTGGAGCTGTCGGCAAGGGACGCCATGCCGCTGCCAGTAGGCGAGTTGGTTGGCGGTGGGTACGATCAGGTCACGGTCGCTGATAATCGCTTCGCTCCATGCTAATTGTGGTGGTGTATCATCGGGTAGATCCTTCACCTGTAGATATGTGCCGTAGAGCTCTTCTCTAAGGTCGTCTGTGGAGCGTGCGGCGAAGGAATTGAATACCGCCAATAGCTTTTTCCCTCCGCACATACGTCGGTTGAAGCGGGCACGATTGTCATCGTCTAGCCCTTCTAGGGTTCCTCGGAATATATCATCGGGAATGCCGTATTGGTTGTGCATTGGCAGTGGGGTGCCGTTGATGGCAATCGCTTTGGTGGGTTGGGGAAGGTGTAGTGCCAGCCTATCAAGTGCCCAGACGCCCATACTCCACCCTACTATGTAGACTTCTTGGTATTCGGGCAGTGGGGGGATCGCCTCGGGCGAAAGGGTCCGGAAGTCGTAGGCGGTGAGGTAGTCGCACTCGGGGAGTGGCGACAGGTGTGCCGCCACTTCGGGTGTAGTGCCCCAGCCGGTGAAGAAGATGAGTAGCCGGCGGTTGCCTTGTTTTTTATTTAGATGGATTTGCATACGTTGGCTAATTGGATGATTTCGTCGGTGGTCATTGCTGCTGTGAGGGAGAGGCGAAGGCGCTCGCTTCCTTGTGGCACGGTGGGTCGACGGATGGGGCGGATATAAAATCCGTGGCGACAGAGTTGCTCTGCCGCTTTGGTTACTTGCTCTTCGCCAGGGACGATGAGGGGAATGATCTGTGAGGTAAACTCACGTCCCATCGCTTTGCCAAAAAGGGTTACTAGATCCTTGAGATGCTGGCGACGGTCGTCCATCTCTTGAATGGCTTGGAAGAGGAATCTACTCCAGGCTACATTGACCTCGGGAAGGGCCGTGGAGAAGATGAGGGAGCGGGCTTTGCTGACCAGTAGCTGGCGGAGGGCATCGCTCTGAAGAGAGTAGGCGCCGACCGAGCCAAGGGCTTTGCCGAGTGTGCCAATGAGTAGGTCGATCTGGTGCGTTACGCCCATCTCGGCCGCTAGGCCTAGCCCTTTTGGACCAAATAACCCTACTGCGTGTGCTTCGTCGAGGTATATATATAGGTGTGGGTACTCCGCTTTGAGTGCCACCAGCTCTTGGAGTGGAGCGATATCGCCATCCATACTGAAGAGGCTCTCAGTGATGAGCCACAGGGTGTCATATTGATCGGCATAACGGCTCAGTATCTTACGGAGGTGGGAGAGGTCGTTGTGGCGATAACGCTGGAAGGGTACTCCCGAAAGCCGAAGCCCATCGATGATGCTGGCGTGTACCAGTTTGTCGGCAATGAAAAGGGTATTAGGGAGGGCAAGGACGGAGGGAATGCCACTATTGGCATGGTAACCGCTATCCCATAGCAAGGCACTCTCCAAACCATAGGCTTTGGCGAGTTCACTCTCAAACTGCTGTGCAACAGGACTATTCCCCGTCAGTAATCTTGAGGAGCCACTGGAGGGATGTAGCCTTTTTCCATCCTCTTCTATAAACTTTTGCCAAAGCTGAGGCTCTGCCAAAAGGCCGAGGTAGTCATTGCTATTGAGATTGAGTAATTGATGGCCTTCGACCTTGATATACTTCCCTTGTACTTCGATATTGGGAAGGGTGCGGTAAGTACCTTCGCTACGGCACTCTTCTAAGGCTTGACGGTATCTATCCATGGAGTACGTTGTTAAGTCCTTGAATGAGATGTTGGAGCTCCTCATCAGTGATGGCGAGGAAAGGGGGCATCAGGTAGACCAATCGACCGAAGGGGCGTACCCAGATGCCTTCGTGGACAAACTTGGGGATGAGGGTGCCCATATCAACTGGCTCTTGCATCTCTACCACGCCGATGGCACCTAAGACCCTTACCTCCTTTACGGTTGGTAGCGAGGCGAGAGGTGCTAGCCCCTCCTTCAATTGCCCCTCTATCTCTTTCACCCGCTTCTGCCACTCTTTGGAGAGAAGGAGTTCTACCGACCGTTTGGCTACCGCACAGGCGAGGGGATTGCCCATAAAGGTAGGGCCGTGCATAAAGCAACCAGCTTCGCCTCCGCAGATGGTATCGGCGATCTGCTTAGTGGTGCAGGTGGCGGAGAGGGTCATGTAACCACCGGTGAGGCTTTTGCCAATGGTGATGATATCGGGTTGGATATTGGTGTGGTAGGTAGCTAGGAGTTCGCCCGTCCTTCCGAAGCCAGTAGCGATTTCGTCGAAGATCAGTAGGCAATGGTATTGGTCAGCTAGTGCACGTAGCTGATTGAGATACTCGGGGTGGTAGAAATACATGCCACCGGCTCCCTGTACTATTGGTTCGACAATGATCGCCGCCATCACTTCGCCATGCTGCTGTAGGAGTTCTTTCATCGGTGCTAGGTCACTTTCGTCCCACGTGCCACCGAAACGGCTCATGGGCTGAGGCACAAAGTGTTGCACTGGCAAGGTGCCTGCGAAGTAGCTGTGCATACTAGTGATAGGATCGCAGACCGACATAGCGTGCCAGGTATCTCCGTGGTAGGCACTTCGGATGCCCACAAAGTGCCGACGCTTGTGCTCACCTAGCGATTGCTGGTATTGGATCGCCATCTTGAGGGCTACCTCTACCGCTACCGAACCACTATCGGCGTAGAATATCTGGTCTATCCCTTTGGGCAATACCTTTTCAATCAGTAGCTGGCTCAATTCTACCGCGGGGCGATGGGTGAAGCCACCAAACATCACGTGCGACATCTGCTGTAGTTGGTCGGTGATTGCTTGATTGAGCTCGGGGACATTGTAGCCGTGGAGGGCAGCCCACCACGAACTCATACCGTCGACCAGTTGGGTGCCGTCCTCTAGGGTGATGGTGCACCCCTTGGCGCTCTTTACGGGGTAAACTTTGAGAGGGTCAATGGTAGAGGTATAGGGATGCCAAAGGTGATCTCTATCCCATTGGAGTAGTTGATCTGTAGTCATATTCATGCTTGTGTCTCCCAATTAGTGGGTGCTTTGGTATCGTAGCCAGCGTCGGCAAATAGCTCCATATCGCGCTCGGCAATAGAGGCGGTAGTGGTAAGCAATCCGCCAGTGATAGCAGCGTTGATACCTATATAAAGGGTTTTCTTCTGTACTTCCTTGCTGAGGAGTGCCCGTCCGCCACTGAAGCGGAGGTAGGCTGTAGGGTTGGCCAAACGGAAGATGCAGATGGCGAGAAGAATCTCATCGGCAGTGAGGTGGGGCTCATTCTGAAGTGGGGTGCCGGGCATCGGGTGGAGCACATTGATGGGGATGCTCTCTATGCCGAGGGAGGCAAGGAAGAGGGCAAACTCTACTCGCTGAGCTCGGCTCTCACCCATGCCGATGATACCTCCGCTACAACGTCGCATCCCTACGGCTTGGGCATTCCTTAGGGTCTCTAGTTTCTCTGCCTGTGTATGTGTAGAGCAAAGGGTGGGGAAGTAGCTAGGCGCGCTCTCCATATTGCAGTGATAGGTGGTGCAACCTGCCTCTCGAAGCGATTGCAATGCCTCTTTCGTTGCCAACCCTAGTGAAGCACAAAGATGAAGGTGACACTTTTGGCCTATCTCACGGTACATTTCGCAGTAGGTGGCTACCTCCCCACGGGTAGGTCGTTTGCCACTTGCCACGAGACTATATCGCTTGATGCCTACTTCTGAATTGTGCTTGGCAAGTGCCTGTACCTCCTCTGAGGGAAGCACTGGATAGCTCTCGCAATTGGTTTTGAAGTGACCACTCTGTGTGCACCAGTGACAATCTTCGCTACAGCGTCCGCTTTTCACATTGATAATAGAGCAGGTGTCAAATGCATCGCCACAAAGGGCTCGTGTGATCTGGTGGCACGCTTCATAAAGTTCCTCACGAGGGGTCTCTTCGACTATCTTAAGTAGCTCCTCCTGTGAGGTAATTCGTTCTCCCCCGATAATTCTTTCAGCTATATTCATCTAACTTATTTAATAAAAAGCGATGGGTGCCAAGGCATACGCATAGCCCTGGCACCCATCTGTCTATTGAGTGTCTAACTAGGTAGTGCAGCAATGGTGTCGCTGGTAGCCACTACGGTGAGCAACGATAGAAGCGACTCCTCCCACGGATCGGCACCCGATTCTTCTGCCTCCTTCTGCTCCCATAGCTCTAGCCATGAAGCTTTGAATAGGCGGAGGGTGGCGGAGGATTTCGGAGCAATTCGCTCCAATACATTGGCACGGAGCTGCCCGATATTCACCACATTTCCGACCGAGTGAAAGGCGGCTGCGGCACTTCTACTCCAGCGATGGAAATGAAGTACCCGCCTAGCGCTTAATCCTTTTACCTTGTGCATTACCTATAGATAGAGATTTACTTTGTGACTCTTTCTAGCCACTTCACCATAGAGAGCATGATACCCATTGAGATCACGCAAACTGCTGCAAATACAGTCCAACCCACCCAGATTGGCCACTTATTGTACATTACTGGGCCGAGCCAGATGAGGAGGTTTCCTAGTGCTGTCGCAGTGAGCCACAATCCTTGGCAGAGACCCTGTAGGTGCTTTGGTGCCACTTTGGAGACAAAAGATAAGCCAAGTGGAGAGATAAAGAGCTCAGCCACGGTAAGGAAGAAGTATGTGACAATCAGCACCCATGGACCTGCTTTCATCGCTGCTTGTGCTCCAGCATCCATAGCACGGAATTCAGTGCCTGAAGGATAACCGTAGTAAACAGAAACTGCGATCAAGAAGATATAAGCCAACGCAGCAATCAACATACCATAGACAATCTTACGTGGCGTAGAGATGCTCTTTCCATTGCGTGCAAGTGCTCCAAATATCGCCATAATAATAGGAGTGAGTACAATCACAAAGAATGGGTTCACAGCTTGCCAAATCTCAGGTGGAATAGCATCAGTCTTGATAAAGTCTCGAGCGAAAATCGAGAGCGACTGACCATTTTGATGGAAAGAGAACCAGAAGAATACCGCCACGCCAAGCACTGCAAATAGAGCATACATACGCTGCTTTATCTCACTAGCCATAGCTGCTTTCTCCTCTGCGGTATAACCTTGAACCTCTGTGTGTACCTTCTTAGGTGGCTCTGGGAATAGACCGCGAGTGCAGATAAAGATGATTAGAGAAATAACCATTGCTACTACAGAAGCGATAAAGGAGTAGTGAACGCCTGTATTAAAGACATCTAGGTAAGTATGGCAAAACTCTGGAGTAGGAACAGAACCACCTACCTCTGCAGTCCACTTAGCGAGGTTGGCTGTCTCTTCTGCGGTCATTGCTACATTATTCATAAACTTATGGCAAAGCTCTGGCAGACCTGCATTGTAGAGCAGGCCATTTTGTCCAAGCCACCAGCTACGAAGTAGAGGTGCAACGAATGGAGCGATCAAACCACCGATGTTGATAAATACGTAGAATATCTGGAAGCCAGAGTCACGCTTTGTCTTGGCAATACGAAGTGCCTCAGGACCCTTCTTGGCAGCTTCTGCCTCGAGATTGTCGTACATCTGGCCTACAATCGCTTGGAGGTTACCCTTAAAGAGACCATTACCAAATGCGATCAGCAGAAGTGATACACAGGTAAATGGCAGAAGCCAGCTGATGTTGTCGGAAGTGGAGGTAATTGGAATGGAGAGGAGGATATATCCTACTGCCATC
>USJF01000029.1 GCA_900554935.1 uncultured Porphyromonas sp. | reverse complement strand
TCTCTAAGGAGGCTCCCCCACTCTTTTATAGGCACACCCTACTCTCCATCCACTTGTAGTAGCATACGATCCCTTTCCTTTCACCCATTGATATACACTATACGATCAAGCCATTTGCCGAGTTACAAACTAAGCATTTACGGAGTTACAAACTAAGTCATTACCGAGTTACAAACTAAGCATTTGCGGAGTTACAAACTCGGAATTTACTTACATACAACCTTCTTGCCGGCTCTATCTAACCTTGCAGAATAGAAATCATACCTACTCACTACTAAATGTGGCAATAAATGATTATATTTACAGAAATATGGGAGACCACAATCAGTTCACATTAATTGAATCAATATATGGGTACACTTGACTTCGCACTACGTTTATTGGCTGCCATTGGGGCTGGCTTTATAATTGGGTTTGAACGCGAATGGAGGAGCAAGTCTGCTGGGTTACGGACTATCTCTCTCGTGACCATAGGCGCCGCCCTCTATGTGCTTCTCTCCATCATGATTACAGATGCAAAAGGGGGCGATGTATCGCGAATTATTGGCCAGGTAGTGACCGGCATAGGCTTCCTCGGAGGCGGTATTATATTTAAGGAAGGGGTGAGCGTACGTGGATTAACCACGGCTGCTACCGTATGGTGTAGCTCAGCGATAGGGGCACTAGCGGCGGGTGGCTTCTTCTACGAAACTTTATTGGGCACCCTTGCCATCTTGGCAGTCAATATCATACTCATTCCGATGAACGACTTCATCCATACCCTACGCAATAAACAGGCAGAAAAACATCACAGTGACGCCGAGAACGAGTGATACATACCGAAGCGCTCCATACAGACTTTGAGTGATTACGCACCTAGACCCCAAAGCCACCGATGGATAAAAGTAGAGAAAAAATTTTCTGATGTTTATAATTATTGGTACCTTTGCCTCCGCAACCGCCTTAGCGAAGGCCTAGTCAAGAGTGCTAGTGCGTTGCGAGTGTTAAACTATATATATTAAGAAGAGTCATGTACTTGAATTCGGAAAAGAAGCAAGAGATCTTCGAGAAGTACGGGAAGTCCAACACTGATACTGGTTCCGCTGAGAGCCAGATTGCATTGTTCTCATACCGTATCTCGCATTTGACTGAGCACATGAAGTCAAATAAAAAGGATCATAACACCTCTCGTGCACTTAAGATGTTGGTAGGTAAGCGTCGTCGCTTGCTCGACTACCTAATGGAGAAGGACATCGAAAGGTATCGTGCAATCATTAAAGAGCTAGGCATCCGTCGTTAATTTAAGTAGAAAGCAGAAGATATTTCGCCTATAGTTTTGTGGAATAGAAAATTATTGGTACCTTTGCCAACGCAAAGTTAACGAAGTATCTTATGTAGAGACTTAAGCGGATTTTGCTTTTAGCTGGCCCATTCGTCTATCGGCTAGGACGCCAGATTCTCATTCTGGAAAGAGGAGTTCGATTCTCCTATGGGCTACAATTTTTATCTATAATTTTGAAGTAAGTAACTAAGAAATATGGCAAATCATAAGTCTGCGCTTAAAAGAGTAAGGCAAAGCAGTGCTAGGCGTGAGAGAAACCGTTATTACGGTAAGACCATGCGTAACGCTGTTCGTAACTTCCGCGCACTTACAGATGCTAGTGAGGCACAAAATAAGTTGCCAGAGCTGAATTCGATTATTGATCGTCTAGCATCAAAGGGAAGAATTCACAAGAATAAAGCAGCAAACCTCAAGAGCTCTCTTGCACAGCATGTTAATACCCTAGCTGTTTAAAGGCAGTAGAGTAAGGATTGAGGGCTGACTATAAGTAGCAAGATATTTTAGGTTTGGCCCATTCGTCTATCGGCTAGGACATCAGATTTTCATTCTGGAAAGAGGGGTTCGATTCCCCTATGGGCTACAAAGGCAGATCAATTGGAATCATCCATTGACTATGTACACTTTTATAGGATCTCTTACGAGGTCCTATTTTTTTATTATATATCTAAGGATAGATAGTTTCTGAGGTGGTCAATGGGGTTAGCAGACGGGAGGCAGCTCCAGAAGTCGCCAAGGAGGGCGACACCTCCGAAGGGGATGCCGTGGAGCTGTGGCAATCTCTCTAGTGAAATGCCTCCAAGGGCGATTGTCTTTTCATCAATTATAGTGGATGTACGCAACTGCTCTAGCGAGAACTGGGCTGGGTAATCGGGCTTGGAGATGCTATTGAATATAGGACTTAGGAAGAGATAGTCCATCTGATCGTGGTATTGCTCTACCTCCTCTAGTGAGTGGCAAGAGATGGAGGCGGAAAGTCCGATTGGTCGTTGAGTGAATGGATGACGCTGATTGAAGTGTATCCCGGCAATTGGATATTCCTTAGCGAGCTGATGATGGTCATGCAATACTATTTTAGCTAAGGCTTCGGGAGAGAAGCTATCCAAAAAGGCTCTGGTCTCCTCCACCGACCAATGGGGTCTCCTAAGGTGACAACGATAAAGTCCCACTTCAAGGGCTTCTGAGATGATCTCCACCTCGTTTTTGCGTGGCTCTTCTGGGGTAATGAGGATCACTTTCATAGTTAATGAAAGGAGGTGTGCAGAAACTTCGAGAGTTACTACACACCTCCAAGATAATAGTGATTACTTCAATTGGTCAATGATGAGATTGGCCACCTTCTTTCCGCTCATCAACATACCGCCAAAGATAGGACCCATACGAGGCGTGCCATAAACGGCTGAAGAGGCCATACCGCAGACATAAAGGCCAGGGTAGATCTCCTTCGTTCCTTCGACTACCATCTTCTCACCCGTCACTACATCGAGTGACTGCTCACCTACTACACCACCGGTGCTGGTATTGAGCGTTGCACCATTCTTCTTAGCCACTACTCGGCAGATCTCGCTATCGTGACCCGTGCCATCAATCACATACTTGGCCATGATATTGAGTGGGTCAACGTGCAATCCTTCGCGGAGTACAGGGGTCCAATTGACCACTACGCCACTGACCCTATTCTCCTTATATACCACATCCTCCACGCTGTAGCAATTGAATATGCGTGCACCAGCATGAACGGCATTGTAGAGCAGTGCCGCAGTACTCTCTACCGAGTCCATAGTATAGAGCTGGTTTTGATATGGCTCATAATTGATGCCCATCTCCTTAATGATCTCGAGGGCTTCCTCTTGGATCACAATTTCATTAAACATCATTGCCCCACCCCACATACCACCGCCGGGGGAGAGCTTGCGGTCAAATTGCGCCACCTTAAGCCCAGCCTTCGCCAGATAGTAGGCCGCCACAATGCCCGATGGACCTCCACCAACGATAGCAACATCTAGGTCCAAACAATCATTTAACTTCTCAAAATACCGGGTAATAATCCCTTGGGATACTAGTTTCTCCATTTCTTTGTCTCTTATTTTATTTTAGTTACACGCTTCATCAAGTGTTTGACTGATTCTCATAGCACAGAAGTTAGGGCCACACATAGTGCAGAAATTCTTGTCCGTAGGATTGCTCTTTCTATAATACTCCTCGGCACGTTCTGGGTCTAGTGAAAGGTTGAATTGATCCTTCCATCTAAACTCATAGCGAGCTAGGCTCAGAGCATTGTCGCGTATCGGAGCCGCAGGATGTCTCTTGGCAAGGTCGGCCGCATGCGCAGCTATCTTGTAGGTGACCACACCGGTACGGACATCATCCTTATCAGGCAGACCGAGGTGCTCCATAGGTGTGACGTAGCAGAGCATAGCCGTGCCGTGCCAACCTATCATCGCTGCCCCAATAGCACTAGTTATATGGTCGTATGCAGGGGCAATATCAGTAACCAAAGGGCCGAGTGTATAGAAAGGAGCTCCGTGACACTTCTCAATCTGCCGTGCCATATTCTCCTCTATCTTGTGCATAGGCACGTGACCAGGACCTTCAATAAAGACCTGTACATCCTTAGCCCAAGCTCGCTCTACCAACTCACCCATGGTATCCAGCTCCGCGAACTGTGCCGCATCATTGGCATCATAAGTAGAACCAGGGCGCAACCCGTCACCGAGGGAAAGTGCCACATCGTACTGGCGACAGATATCACAAATATCATCAAAGTGACTATAAAGGAAGCTCTCCTCTTGATGCACTTTGCACCACTTAGAGATGATGCTACCACCACGACTAACGATGCCTGTAAGGCGAGTATCCGCAAGATTGATATTCTTTAGTCGGATGCCGCAGTGGATCGTGAAGTAATCAACCCCTTGCTCACACTGCTCTATCAAAGTCTCCTTGAACACCTCCCAAGAGAGGTCTTCCGCCTTTCCATTCACCTTTTCAAAAGCTTGGTACATCGGTACCGTGCCGACCGGAACCGGACTATTCCTTAATATCCATTCTCGCGTCTCGGTGATATTCTTACCAGTAGACAAGTCCATAATGGTATCGGCGCCCCACTTACAAGCCCATATCGCCTTCTCCACCTCCTTCTCCATATCCGAAGCCATAGGGGAGTTACCGATATTGGCATTGATCTTCACAAGGAAATTGGTGCCAATAATCATCGGCTCCGCCTCGGGGTGCTTATGATTAGCCGGGATCACCGCCCGTCCACTCGCCACCTCAGAGCGGACAAATTCAGGTGTGATATGACTATCTACGCCCATATCTTGGCACTTCATATTCTCACGAATCGCCACATACTCCATCTCAGGAGTGATGATATTATTCTTGGCATAATAGAGCTGCGTCTTATCTCGCTGCTCGCCCCATTGCTCCCGAAGCCGTGGAAGTCCCTTCTCCAGATCAATAGCCACCTCCGGGTCACTGTACGCCCCACTGGTATCATAAAGCACAATCGCAGGATTCTCCCGCTTCGTTCCATCCTTCGCCACCGTGGGCAATTGCTTCACCTCTCTCATCCCCACTCGTATCTCTGGGAAAAGCTCACCAGGGACATATATTTTACTGGAGTTGGGATAGGTAATCTTTAGATTTTGTTTCATTAAGCTTGAATTATATTGATTAGTTTCTCTGTCATCTCCACAGGGTCATCCGCATTTAATATAGTGCCACTAATGGCAATACCAGAGGCGCCAGCCCGTATTAAGGCAGGGACATCCGCCTGCTGTATACCTCCGATCGCAATGATAGGAAGGTGGATATCAGCCATCTTCATCTGCTCAAAGAGCTTTTGATACCCCTCCAATCCTAGCGTAGGAGCAAGCCCTTTCTTCGTCGTAGTAAAGCGATAAGGGCCACAGCCAATATAATTGGCGCCACTCCTATAATGGAGCAAAATATCTTCAAAAGTATTAGCAGTCCCCCCAATAATCGTCTCAGGGCCAAGTATCTTACGTGCCTCTACGATAGGCATATCTTTGAGGCCAAGGTGCACTCCATCTGCCCCTAACTCCTCCACCATATCTACATGGTCATCGATAATAAAAGTAGCAGAATACCTCGTACATAAACCTCTTACCACCCGCCCCACAGTAAGCAGCTCCTCACGGCTAGCCTCCTTCATTCGTAGCTGAATCCACCGACAGCCACCTTGGAGCGCTAGGTACACCCCCTCCACATAGGAGTAATGCTCAGTTTCAGCTGTGATAAATTGCAATGTCTTCATCTCTTAATACTACTTTGAGGTTGAAAAAAATGATCCACAGGACCATGTCCTTGACCTATAGCCACCATTTTACCAGAGCTAAGTGCCTCGGAAAGATACCCCTTGCCCTGCTCAATCGCCTTTTCCAGCGAAAGCCCACGAGCAATATAGGCAGTGATAGCGGCAGAAAGCGTGCACCCCGTGCCGTGCGTATTCACCGTCTCAATTCTCGCACTGCTAAAGGTAGTCACCCCTTTATCGGTAAATAGATAGTCCGTAGCCTCAGTATCAGCCGTATGCCCACCCTTGATTAAAACCGCTTTAGGGCCATGCGCCAAAAGATATTGCCCCGACGCATAAAGAGCCGATCGTGAATCTATCTTCACTCCAGAGAGCACCTCAGCCTCCATCAGATTGGGAGTAAGGAGCGTTGCCAGAGGGAGCAACCGCCGCTTGAGCACCGCCTCAGCCTCCTTACTCAGCAGGCGATCACCACTTGTAGCGACCATTACAGGATCCACCACCAAAGGGATATCTACTTGCTCAAGGGCAGAAGCGACCGCCTCAATGATAGTGGCATCGAATAGCATCCCCGTCTTGATAGCGAGCGGT
This sequence comes from uncultured Porphyromonas sp., assembly GCA_900554935.1. GTDB lineage: Bacteria > Bacteroidota > Bacteroidia > Bacteroidales > Porphyromonadaceae > Porphyromonas_A. Next base: position 6,115 of record USJF01000029.1, on the reverse strand, counting down.
GGAATATCCTCCAAAACGGCTTGGAGCTGCAAAGCCACCATCTCTGCCGATACCGGTTGTACCCCCAATACGCCCTGCGTATTCTGGGCCGTCACCGCCGTAAGCACCGACATAGCATAGCATCCGAGTGCCGACATAGCCTTGAGGTCGGCCTGAATACCGGCACCGCCAGAGCTATCGGAGCCCGCAATCGTAAGCGTTGGAATGTAGTTCATATTCATCAGTATCCAATTATAAAACGAGCGACAGCTACAGAGACGCCTCCTCACAAAGAGGTGCAAACTCTGTAGCTGTCACTCGTTTCTGCAAGAGCCCAAGAAGCTCTCGCTATCTCCCTACGGTAGCATTATCTACATCAGGTTCTACGGGTATAATCTCAGCTCACAAAGCAATTGTGGCACCCCTTCGCTGGATTTACTCTCCAGCTCATACACTATTTCTACTTACAAACGTAGTCTAATTATTTGTAACCACCAAATCTTATTCGGTTTCTCCACAGGGGTTACGGATTAGAATGGCCTTAACTATAGAGACTTAGATGGCACGTTGAAGTACCCTTGTAATCCACTGGTATTCAACGCTGTATCGAAGTTATTATTGAGTTCGCACCTCGGTTATCATCGAGTTTGTAACTAAGCAATCATTGAGTTTGTAACTAAGCGATCACTGAGTTCGAAACTCCGTGATTGCTCAGTTACAAACTCAGTTTTCGCCTTCTCTAACTCAATGATTTATAGTTGATTGTATAATGTCTTCGGACGGAGGTATATATCGCTTAAAGTGGATCTACTTTAATAGACATTATGCCTATTATCTTCAGGGAAAGGAGGTCTATGAACTTTTTCCCAACTCTATCTAAGTCACAGAATTTGGTGGATAAGGCTACTAAAGCCCAAGACCATGGCTGACAAATTGAGTAATCTCTATTTCTGGGGTGAAAAGGGGGCCAATACTCTACGAGATAATTTTTCTAGGGCGAATATTATTTATTTACAAAATTCTTTATTACATTTGTGGGAGCATTAGAGAATGATATTATTTTCACAATATAAAGTTTATTTATTATGAGTTTTTTGACTAACGACAAGCTCGTGATCATCGGAGCTGGTGGTATGATTGGTAGCAATATGGCACAGACAGCAGCTATGATGCGTCTGACCCCTAATATTTGCCTATACGACCCTTACCTTCCTGGTCTTGAGGGTGTAGCAGAGGAGATGCGTCACTGTGGTTTCCAAGGTCTCAATATGACCTATACCGATAACTTTGAGGAGGCGCTTAAGGGTGCTAAGTACATTGTATCATCAGGTGGTGCACCTCGTAAGGAGGGCATGACTCGTGAGGACCTTCTTAAGGGTAATAGCGAGATCGCTGCCGACCTAGGTGACCATATCAAGAGGCTTTGCCCCGATGTAAAGCACGTGGTAATCATCTTCAACCCTGCCGATATCACTGGCCTCGTAACTATGCTACACGCTGGTATCGATCCACGCCGTGTCACTACTCTTGCAGCGCTAGATAGTACTCGCCTGCAGAGCGAGCTAGCTAAGCACTTTGGTGTAGCTCAGTCGGAGGTGACTGGTGCACGTACTTATGGCGGTCACGGTGAGCAGATGGCAGTCTTCGCATCTAATGCCAAGGTTGCTGGTAAGCCTCTAAAGGACTATATGGGGACCGACAAGCTAACTAAGGAGCAGTGGGAGGAGATCCGCACTAAGACGACTAAGGGTGGTGCCAACATCATCAAGCTTCGTGGTCGCTCTTCATTCCAGAGCCCAGCATACTGCTCTATCGAGATGATTGCTGCTGCTATGGGTGGTGCTGAATTCCAGTGGCCAGCAGGTACTTTCGTTAATAACGCTAAGTTCCAGAATATCATGATGGCAATGGATACCAAGATCGGTAAGGATGGTATCGTTACTTTCAATATGCCTGAGGGGACTCCAGAGGAGATGGCCGAGCTAGAGGCTAGCTACAAGCACCTAGTAGACCTACGTGATCAGGTGATCGCAATGGGCGTGATCCCAGCTGTAAAGGATTGGGGCACTATCAATAAGCACTTCGCTAAGTAATTACTCTAATTGAGTAAACGAATTCTAAGGGTCGGGTCTCTTCGTGGGGCTCGACCCTTTTTATATGAAGTACTGCCTTGGCCCGAGTTGATGCCCAGATAGGGCTTATTAGGCAATTGATACTTCGCGGAGGGCCTGTGGAGTAATCGGCTCTTAGGAGAATCGGGAAAGAAAAGTGGTTGTTTGTTTTGCAAACTACCGAATTGTTTGTATCTTGCCGTCGGAAAGCAATAATGCTATCAATTATTTTAGATGATAAAAAGCGTATGAAAAGAAAGGTATGGACATTATTGACCGCGGCGCTTGTTGTGGCTGGTGCAATGGCGGTTGGTGCTAAGGCACAAACGACGCAGACTATTTCTCTGGATGGTAGCCCTGTGAGACTGCAGGTAAGCCACTCTATCGATGTGGAGATTATCCCTTCCAACAAGAATGAGATGGTGGTTGAAGAAGAGGGCAAGGGCGGTACTTTTAAGTACAACTTTAATGATGGTAAGCTCACACTTTCGCGTGAGAAGAAGTCAAGGAGTCGCCGTTGGTTTAGTAGTGACGACATTGAGGTGAAGCTCTATGTGACGGATGTGACTAAGCTAGAGGAGGTGAGAGCTTCTGGTGCAAGTGAGGTGGATATCAAGGGAAGCCACACCTTAGGCATTATGCGTGTAGACCTTTCTGGAGCTAGTAGCCTTGAGGCTCGTGGCTCGCTGAAGTCTACGAGTGTGATCCTATCGGGCGCTAGTAAGTTTGAGTTTGATGGCTCTATCCATCAACTCTCTGTGGATGGTTCTGGAGCTTCGAGCGTGGAGGTGGATGGTGATATCTCTGGTCGCCTCTCTGTGGATCTCTCGGGTGCTAGTTCTATGGAGTACAAGGGGCATGTAAAGGAGGCAAGGATTGAGGTCTCTGGCGCATCGGGCTTCAAGGGCAAGCGTGCTTCTGCCGATACTGCATGGCTTGAGGCATCTGGCGCTAGCAAGATTATCCTTCCAACGAATGAGGTAAAGAGCTCTTCTGCATCGGGGATGTCTTCCATTAACTCCTGATCTGTCAACTGACTTAAAACAAAAAAGGTGCCACAACCAAATGGTCGTGGCACCTTTTATTGTATGTAGAGAGACTTCGCTTACTCTTCAGTAGCGGGAGCCTCCTCTGCTGGAGTTTCGGCCTCTGTAGTTGCTTCAGCCTCTGCCTTAGCAGCTGCTTCAGCCTCTTGCTTTGCCTTCTCCTCCTCGGCTCTCTTCTCTGCTAGAGCTGCTTCACGAGCCTTATTTACCTCATGCTCTGCCTCTAGTGCCTTCTTAGCTGCCTCACGCTTAGTTGCCTCGTCTTTGCTCTTGATTTGAGCTACTTCCGAGTTCTTTCCTTGCTTCCAAGCCTCGAAGCGCTTCTGAGCCTCTTCCTCGGTAAATGCACCCTTCTTTACACCGCCTTGAAGGTGCTTCATCATCAATACGCCTTCGCGTGAGAGGACACTGCGTGCGGTATCGGATGGAGTGGCACCCACATTGAGCCAGTATAGTGCTCTATCGAACTTAAGGTCGATAGTTGCTGGGTGGGTATTAGGGTTGTAAGTTCCCAAAATTTCTACGAAGCGGCCGTCACGTGGAGCACGCTTGTCGGTCACTACGAGCTTGTAAACAGGATAACCCTTGCGACCGTGTCTTTGTAATCTGATAACTGTTGCCATCTTTGATTTGTAAATAAATAGTGATAAATTCTGCGTCCCACGGTCTCCCGATTGTGGTACACGACCTTACGGGGTGAAACGCATCGGCAAAGGTACCTATTATTTTGCAAGTGGACGACTATTTTGTACTATAAAGTTGTGCCTGGGTAGTGGCTCTGATAATTTTGGTAGTTTTGTGGATAGTTCAAGTAGATAGATATAATGAATGATATTATACTAAAGGGGGTAAGGGTGCATAACCTCAAAGGGGTGTCGCTGGATATCCCGCGTGACCAATTGATCGTGATTACTGGGCTGAGTGGTAGTGGTAAGTCGTCGCTCGCCTTCGACACGCTATATGCCGAGGGGCAGCGAAGGTATGTGGAGAGCCTGAGTGTCTATGCTCGTCAGTTTGTCAGTAAAATGGCGAAGCCCGAGGCAGATCTGATAAGTGGTATACCGCCTGCTATTGCGATTGAGCAAAGGAAGTTCAATCGTAGCCCTCGCTCTACGGTAGGTACCGTGACCGAGATTTACGATTACCTCCGAATGCTCTATGCGAGGGTAGGGCATACCTTTAGTCCTATAAGTGGTCAGGAGGTGAAGCGACACACCACGAGAGATGTACTGGAGTATATCAATAGTCTTCCCGAAGGGACTAAATATATGGTCTCTGCTCCGATGACATTGCCACAAGGGCGTACGATACGAGAGCACTTAGAGCTACAGCTTGCCAATGGTTTTAGTCGTATCTTGCTGAAGGGCGAGGTAGAGCGTATCCAAGACCTGCTACAAGAGCCGGAGAAGTTGCCACGCAATGCCAAGGATCTTTCGCTCGTTATTGATCGACTGGTGGTACAGCCCGACAATGATGCTACCAACAATCGGCTCGGCAACTCTGTAGAGACTGCCTTTTTCGAAGGACAAGGGACGGCACAGATTGTCTATGGTGATGAGGTGGCCACTTTCAGCGATCGCTTCGAATTGGATGGCATCACCTTTGAGGAGCCTTCCGATAAGCTCTTCAGCTTCAATAGTTCCGTCGGTGCCTGCCCTACCTGCGAGGGGTACAGCCAAGTGCTAGGAATTGACGAAGACTTAGTGATACAAAATAAAAACCTCTCCCTCTACGAAGAGTGCGTGATGCCGTGGCGAGGTGCCAAGATGAGCGAGTGGCAGAAAGACTTTATCCGGAAGACCGAAAAGCTAGACTTCCCTATCCACCGCCCTTATCGAGAGCTAACGGAAGAAGAGAAAGACCTCCTCTGGAATGGCAATGGCTTGCCCGAGATACATGGCTATAGTCGGGATAAAATCTACGGCATCAACGACTTCTTTGACCATATCAAGGAGCGACAGTACAAGATGCACTACCGAATTATGTTGGCGCGCTACCGTGGCCGTTCCGTCTGCCCTACCTGCAAAGGTAAGCGACTACGTAAAGAGGCGCTCTATGTGCAGGTGGGTGGCAAGAATATCTCCGAGCTAGTGACCCTTCCTATCAGTGAGCTAAGAGAGTGGCTCGAAGCCCTAAAGCTCTCAGATCAGGATTACAAGATAGGGCGAAGGCTACTAGAGGAGCTTCGCTACCGAGTTGGCTTTATGGACGATATTGGACTCGGCTACCTCACACTCGACCGAGTGGCAGGTACCTTGTCGGGAGGCGAAGGCCAGCGCATACAGCTCGCTACTTCGCTCGGCGGAGGGCTGATCGGTACCCTCTATATATTAGACGAACCAAGTATCGGTCTGCACGCTAGAGACACCCATCTCCTCATCGATATTATGCACCAACTGAGAGATATGGGCAATACCGTGGTGGTGGTAGAGCACGATGAAGAGGTGATGCGGGCAGCCGACTTAATCATCGATATGGGTCCCGAGGCGGGTATTGGCGGAGGCGAAGTCGTCTTTATGGGACATCCCGATAAGCTACCCACCCGCTCCAAGAGCTACACCGTGAAGTATCTGCAGGGCAAAGAACAGATCCCGTGGCCAAAGCGACGCCGAACCTCCAAGAGCACCATCACGGTAGAAGGCGCCTATCTCCACAATCTAAAGGATATTGACGTCACCATCCCCCTTGGCGTAATTACCGTGGTAACTGGGGTGAGTGGCTCAGGCAAAAGCACCTTAGTGCGAGAGATATTTTACGAAGGGGTAGAGCGATTGATAGATAAAGCCCCACTCACCAAAATCCCTTGCCGTGGTATCAAAGGAAGTATCTCCAGCATCAAAGCGGTAGAGTATGTAGATCAAGACTCCCTCGGCATCTCCACCCGCTCCAATCCAGTCACCTATATCGGTGTGTACGATGATATCCGCCGCCTTATGGCGGCTCAGCAACTCTCCCGTCAGATGGGCTTCACACAGCAAT
>USJF01000028.1 GCA_900554935.1 uncultured Porphyromonas sp. | reverse complement strand
ATCACTCTTATGCAACGATGGAGAGTGATGTGCATGTGGAGGGGAATGCTCCTAGCGATATGACTAATGGCAAGAGTTTTCTCTACATTGCACAGTATGGTAAGGGGTGGACCGCTTCGGTGGTGGGGCACCCAGAGGCAACGCCTGGAATGCAGTGGATGCTTTCTCGATTGGTCCATAAGGTATCACCAAAGCAGGTAGCATCGGCTCTTCCAACTAAGTTTATAGACCCTAGTAAGTTTGGTAAGGAGCTATTGATGACGGAGGAGCGGCGACAGGCGGAGGGAGAGGCTTTTCAAACTTTCCTGTATGGCGATGAGGAGGCTAAGATATCTGCCCTCGACTGGCTAATGCAGCACAATTCATGGGATGCAAAGCGGTGGATCCAAGGCTTGATATTTGATGCGTCGCCAGCGGTGCGGAAGCGTGCTGCAGAGTGGATAGGGTGGGCTATGTACCGTACCTATCTTCCCGACCTTCAGGTGGCGTACAATGTGGAGCCCGACCCCGAGGTGAAGCAGGCGATTGGTGTGGCGATCGAGCAACTGAAAGTGGAGTAGACGCTCTTTTTTGGGGTACCTTATCGGACTAGACTTAACGTGGTTAATCATTTTTAGAGGTTAAACTTGTGGCGGTTGCTAACTATTTTGTAACTTTGCCAAACAAAAGAAATAATTAATATTATCGCTTGATAGTCGTGGAGAGATTTGTGCTTGCTTGCAACCACGGTAAAAAATGCTAAATGAGTGACCTTACCAGTCACTATATCTTCTGATAGACTGGTTTTTGACACCCTTTTAGCTATCTGTAGAGAGCTCTTGCCTCGTCTATTAGGCCTTATATAAGACAGATGGTTTGATTATGAGTTATTTATTTACTTCAGAGTCGGTAAGTGAGGGGCATCCTGACAAAGTAGCCGACCAGATTTCGGATGCGATCCTTGACCAGTTTCTCGCTTTTGATGAGGAGAGCAAGGTGGCGTGTGAGACCCTCGTGACTACTGGGCAGGTGATGATTTCGGGTGAGTTTTCATCACAAGCTTATGTAGATATCCCTTCGGTAGTGAGAGGGGTGATCAATGATATTGGTTATAATAAGGCGGAGTATCTATTCGATGGCAATTCGTGTGGTATCCTCACGGCGATTAAAGAGCAGAGCCCTGATATCCACCGTGGGGTGGTGCGTCGGGAACAAGCTGAGCAGGGCGCAGGTGACCAGGGAATGATGTTTGGGTATGCCACGAAGGAGAGTGACAATTATATGCCTCTCCCTATTGAGCTATCTCATACGATCCTTCAGGAGCTCTCCCGTATCCGTAAGGAGGAGCCGGACTTGATGCCTTACCTCCGCCCCGATGCTAAGAGCCAGGTGACGCTTGAGTACAACCTTGACCGCACCCCTGAGCGTGTGCATACGATTGTGGTGAGTACGCAGCACGATGACTTTGTGAAGCCTCATGCTGGGCTTTCGCAAGAGGAGGCGGATAGGATTATGCAGGAGCAGATCAAGCGCGATATCCACTCTATTTTGCTCCCTCGTGTGGTGGAGAAGTATTCGCCTGAGGTGCAGAAGCTCTTTGATAATAAGGTGATTCTGCACGTCAATCCAACCGGCAAGTTTGTGATCGGTGGCCCTGCTGGTGATACAGGGTTAACGGGTCGTAAGATCATTGTGGATACCTATGGCGGAAAGTCGTCGCACGGTGGTGGAGCCTTTAGTGGAAAGGATAGCTCTAAGGTGGATAGATCGGCAGCCTATGCGGCACGTTTCCTCGCTAAGAACCTTGTAGCTGCTGGAGTTGCTGATGAGGTGAAGATACAGGTGGCTTATGCGATTGGTATTGCGGAGCCAGTGAGCCTATTTGTGGATACTTATGGGCGTAGCAATGTGGGGTATACTGACTCGGAGATCGCACGGAAGCTACTCGAGATTTATGACCTTCGCCCTTATAGCATTGTGGAGTCGCTAAAGCTGAAGCACCCTATCTATAGGGAGACCTCGGCTTATGGTCACATGGGTCGTACCCCACGCAGTGTGGTGAAGCACTTCGATGACCCATACGGACAAGCTGCGGATAAGGAGGTGGAGCTCTTCACTTGGGAGCAGCTATCATTGGTAGATGAGATGAAGAAGGCTTTCTTCTAAGTCTCTCTCCTTGCTCCTTGGATAAAAAGAAATGGGGTACCTCAGTTGAGGTACCCCCATTTGCATTACATTTCGTATCTAGCTCGTTGCTGCTCTATCAGCTTACGCCTGTCGGCCTCGGAAGGCTCGAAGTGTTTGCTTTGTTTCAATTGTTCAACCAATTTCTTATCGTTGCTATCTAGCTTGTCGGGAATGTGGATATGTACCACGATCAATTGGTCGCCCTTACCTGCACCTCTTACACTAGGTAGTCCCTTATTCCTAAGCCGGAGTATCTTGCCCGACTGAGTGCCAGGTTCAATGGTTACCTTTACCTTGCCATCAAGTGTAGGTACGACAACTTTATCGCCAAGTAGAGCGGTGGTAACAGGAATGAGTAGGTTGTAAACTACATCATTGCCATTGCGGATAAACTCGGCGTCGCTAATCTCCTCAAACTGCACTAGTAGGTCTCCACTAGGACCTCCATTAGGCCCTGCATTGCCTTTGCCACGAAGGGTCATCTGCATACCCGAGGCGACACCAGCAGGCACATTGATCTCAATCAACTCCTCGCCTTGCTCTATCCCCGTGCCAGAGCAGTAAGTACACTTATTTTTGATTACTTGTCCCGTACCATTGCAGGTGGTACAAGTAGACTGGGTTTGCATCCGTCCGAATATACTATCTTGCGTGCGAATAACTCGCCCCGTACCGTGACAGGTAGGGCAAGTCTCCTTGCCACTACCAGCCTGTGCGCCTGAGCCGTGGCAATGGCTACAAGCTACGTTTTTCTTTACTTTGATCTTCTTGGTGGTACCATTGAGTACCTCCTGAAGCGTCACGTGGATACGCACACGTAGGTCACTGCCATAATTGACAGCGCTACCTCCACCGCCTCCAAATCCGCTGAAGCCTCCAAAGCTACTGAAGCCTCCCATGCCTCCGAAGAGGTCACCGAATTGGCTGAAGATATCCTCCATAGACATACCTCCACCGCCTCCAAATCCAGCGTTTCCATCTACGCCAGCATGTCCATACTGATCGTAGCGAGCTCGCTTATCGGGGTTGCTGAGGATGTCATAGGCCTCGGCCGCCTCCTTAAACTTCTCTTCGGCCTCTTTATCACCAGGGTTACGGTCGGGGTGATACTTCAGAGCAGTCTTGCGGTATGCCTTTTTTATCTCATCATCCGAGGCTCCTTTGCTTACACCTAGGACCTCGTAGTAATCTCTTTTTTCTGCCATTATTGTCTTGCTCCTCTGCTATTAATTGCCTACCACTACTTTAGGGTGACGAATTACCTTGTCATTGAGTGTGTAGCCAGTCTGTACACAATCAATTACTTTCCCCTTCTTATCCGCCTCTTCGGTAGGTACCATCGCTACTGCTTCATGCTGGTCTGCATCAAAGTCCTTGCCAATCACATCCATAGCATTGACCCCTTGTGCCTTTAGGGCAGAGACGAACTTATTCTGTATAATCTCTACCCCTTCGACCAAGCCTTCTACAGACTCCGCCTGCTTCATATTTTTGATAGCTAGCTCTATATCGTCCATAATGTCGAGGAAGCCACCGACAATCTTCTCACCACCATATTTGATGAGGTCACTCTTCTCCTTTAGTGTACGCTTGCGGTAGTTCTCGTACTCTGCACGAAGCCGTAGATAGTCGTCTTTGAGCGTCTCTATCTCGCTCTTTAGAGCCTCCACTTCATTTTCATTCTCCTCTGTAGCCTGTGGCTCTTGAGGGTTTTCGGTCTCTTCAGAGCTCTCTATCTGCTCCTCTCTCTCTATATCCTTATCTTTCTTCATATCTGCATATATAATTTATGTTACTATCCTATTACAAGCAATAACCTTGCCAATCGGCCTAATTGTCAGTCGGTGCGTTTTTTGTGCGTCATTACTGCGATAACTCCAAATAATACTAAGAATACTAGTAGCACTAATAGGTCGGGAGCTATCTCGATAAATCCTGAGCCGCGTAGGTAGACCATTCGGGTGAGGCGATTGAAGTAAGTAAGAGGATTGGCGTAGGCGATCACTTTCGCCCAAACCGGCATGGCATCAACGGGGGAGAATAGTCCACTCATCAGGAAGAATATGAGGATAAAGAAGAGTGTGAGAAACATAGCTTGCTGCAAAGTTTCTGAAAAGTTGGAGAGAATCACTCCCATAAATGATAGGGCAATGGCAAAAATCAATACGCAGAAGAGGTAGAGCAATATGCTTCCTTGAAATGCCAATCCGTAGACCCAATAGATGATAGGAATGCTGATGAGCACAGAGATGATGGCCAATAACCAGAAGGGTATAATCTTGGAGAGGATTAGGATGGAGCGTCGGATAGGTGTTACGTTGAGCTGCTGAAGTGTCCCCTGCTCCTTCTCTTGTACAATACTCATCGCTGGGAATATGCTAGAGTACATAGTGAGCATGATGACTAGCAAGGCGGGTAGCATAAAGTACTTGTAATTGAGCGTACTATTGTACCGATAGGTCGGGAGTACGGCTATTGGTTCGATCTCTTCTTGCGAAAGCCCAAGCTCCTCTACCCGCAATTGCTCGGAGTAGTGCTGCACTAGTTGTTGTAAGTAGCTCTGTGTTAGTCCAGCTTGCGTACCATCTACAGCATTGATGAGCAACTGTATTGAAGGCTTTTCTTGAAGCAGTAGTTTTTCGCTAAAGTCCTTGGAAAAGACCACCACAGCCTTGGCTTTTTCCCGTTCAATATCATTCGCAGCTGAAGAATAGTCGGGATAAATGCTTTGCACTTTGATGCTTGGCGTTGCCTCTAATTTCCCGATTAGTCTTTGGGCATAACCCCCTGTATCGCTATTTACGATGGAGATCTTCAGAGACTTTAGCTCCTGAGTTACTGGCCAAGGAAAGAAGAAGAGCACCATAATGGTGTAGAATATCAGTACCCCTACAATGACTGGGTTTCTGGAGAGTTGCTTAAACTCCTTTTCGAGTAAATAACCTAGTACCATCTTCCTATTTAAGTCTTGGGCGAATACTTACAATTGCAATGATCAGCATCAGCACCGCAAAGAGGCTGAGGGCAAGGACTTCTTGCCAAACGCCCATAAAGGTAAGCCCTTGTATCATCACTTTTCGTGTGGCTCCGATGTAGTAAGTGGCTGGCACAATATAGGATATCCATCGGAGTGCCACTGGTATATTGGCTAGTGGAAAGAGCATACCTGTCAGTAGGATAGTGGGCATCATCATTCCAAATCCTGAGACGATTACGGCATCCCTCTGTTGACTGACAAGGCTAGAGATTGCCAATCCTATAGCCAGAGCAACTAATACATAAAGCATCGTAATCAAAATAATCAGCAGCAAAGAGCCACGTATAGGCACTCCAAGCACAAAGTAGGAGAGTAACAGGATCGAGGCAATGTTGATGAGCGACACTACAAAATAGGGTACTGCTTTAGCTAGGACCATCGTAGTGGCGTCTACTGGAGAGACCAATAATAGCTCCATGCTTCCTCGCTCTTTCTCACGGGCGATACTTACGCTTGTCATAATGGTGCAGAGTACAATCAAGACCAATCCCATAATCCCTGGTACAAAGTTGTAGCTCGACTTCATCATCGGATTGTAGAGCATTCGGCTATTCACTTCTATCGAAAAAGGTAGTTGACCTCCGTCGCCTATATCCTCCCTCACTACACTCTGTAGCAGAGCTGAAGCATAGCCTACTCGCATCTCTCCCGCATTGGGGTCTGAGGCATCCACTACCATCTGCACCTGTGTTGGCTGTCTTCGGTAGACGCTTGTTTCAAAGGCAGTAGGCATCACGATGAAGAGATCCAACTTATCCTTTTGAAGTAGCTCCTCCGCTTCTGCTACTGATAGATGCCCTTCATAGAGGATGAAGTCAGGGTGGCTTCGGAGTTTCGACTCCAGCTGTTGCGTATATCTATCCGGCTCCAATGTTACTAATGCGGTGCGGATATTAGTCACCTCCATATTGAGTGCAAAGCCAAAGAGTAGCAGTTCCACCACTGGCATCAGTAGTAGTATCAGTAGCGTGTAAGGGTCTCTAAAGATATGGATAAACTCCTTAGAGACAAAGGCACGAAATTGCTTGAAACGTAGTAAGCCTTTCATTCTACTCGCCTCCCTTCTCTCGCCAATCGTTTGAATACCTCATCCATATTACGTGCCCCAGTTTTTGCCTTAAGTTCAGCCGGAGTTCCCATTGCCTTAATCTCGCCATCCACCATAATAGAGACCCTATCGCAGTACTCTGCTTCATCCATATAGTGCGTGGTGACGAAGACCGTAATCCCTTGCCCGTATGCAGCTTCATAGATCAGCTCCCAAAATTGTCGCCTAGTGATGGGGTCTACTCCTCCGGTCGGCTCATCAAGGAATACGATCTGAGGTTGGTGAAAGATAGCAATCGAAAAGGCTAGCTTCTGCTTCCATCCGAGTGGCAACTTCTTCACCATCGTCTTCTGGTATTCCAAAAAGTCAAGACGTTTCAGTAGCTCACTCGTTTTTTGCTTGATCTCAGAATTAGGAATGCGATAGATACCAGCAAAAAGTCGGATATTCTCCTCAACTGTAAGGTCTTCATAAAGGGCAAACTTCTGGCTCATATACCCGATATGCTCTTTGATCTTTTCGTTTTCATGCAAGATATCACACCCCGCCACTTGTCCCTCTCCACTGGTAGGTTTGCTCAGACCACACAGAATCTTCATCGCTGTGGTCTTGCCAGCTCCATTAGCGCCAAGGAAGCCAAAGATCTCTCCTCTCCTTACCTCAAAGGAGATATGATTGACCGCCAAGAAACTTCCAAATGCCTTGGTAAGCTCCTTGACCTCAATTACTACTTCATTTTGATTGCCGACTCTCATAAACTTCCTTGTTTCGTTTTAGAAAGTAGTAAAAAGGCATCCTCCAATCCCGCAGTAATGGAGTGAACCTCCCCGATGCCAATATGCTGGGCAATATCGCTCGCCTCTACGCCAGCCTCCGTAGTGATATGAAAGACGTCCCCAAAGGCAAAGCTATTGATTGCCCTTGGGAAGCTATTGAGCCTTGAGAGTAGCTCCAATCTGTTGTCCCCTTTCACCTCAAAGATAGGGTAGGGGTATTGCTCGGTAAGTCGCTGAGGACTATCGATTGTGAGAAAATTCCCCTCTTGCATAAAGGCCAAGCGATCACACTGCCTTGCCTCATCCATGTATGGGGTTGAGACCACGATTGTTACCCCTTGCTTTGATAGTTTATGGAGCATATTCCAAAGATCAACTCTACTAATCGGGTCAATTCCAGTGGTTGGCTCGTCCAAAAAGAGTATCTCGGGGCTGTGTATGAGGGCTGAAGAGAGTGCCAACTTCTGTTTCATCCCACCCGAAAGCGACTTCGCCTTACGATGCTTAAAAGGTTCTATCTGACTGTAGATATCCTTTATCTGATCGTACTTCTCGGCGATAGTTGTATTGAAGATAGTAGCAAAGAAATTGAGGTTCTCCTCCACCGATAGGTCGGGATAGAGCGAAAAGGTACCCGGCATATAGCCCACTACTTGCCTAAGTGCCTTGTAATCCTTCACCACGTCATATCCCACCACACGAGCAGTGCCACTCTCTGGTAGCATCAGAGAGCAAAGCAGTCGGAAAAGTGTGGTTTTCCCAGCACCATCAGGGCCTATCACCCCAAAGATCTCTCCACGCTGGACTCCAAACGTAAGACCCTCTGAAGCGGTGCCAACCCCCACCTTTCCCCCTGTAGGAGAGGAAAATGTAAGCCGTAAGCCCTCTGCCGTGATGGCCGGTTCATCTGCTCTCTTAATACTATTCATCTCACTTTCGCAGTACCTCTCCGTACATCCCTATCCTTAGTGCCCCATCAGTATTAGGCACACGCACCTTAATAGCATAAACGAGGTTAGAGCGCTCATCATCCGTTTGTACCGTTTTGGGGGTAAATTCCGACTGACTAGCGATCCAAGAGATCGTCCCAGAGTAGCTACGCTTTTCGCCATTGCCACCATCTACCTGCACCTTCACTTCATCGCCGAGCTGAAGCGTGGCAAGCTGGTCATTCTGTACATAGGCCCTAAGGAATAGAGTCTCCAGATTGCCCACTCTAAATAGCGGGCGCCCAGAACCTGCCAACTCCCCCTGATGGATGTAATTGGCAAGTATAGTGCCACTGATCGGAGCCGTAATTTTCGAGCGCTCAATCAAGTCATCCACCTGAGCCACCTGTATATCTATGGCCGAGCTTTGTGCTGTAATCTGACTGCTTTGATTTGAAAGCGTGCTTCTAGCTGCAGAGATCTGACTCTCAAGGGCTACGATCGCACTATTTAGGTCATCCAGCTGTTTTTGTGTCGCCACTCCAGCTTTTAGTAGTCGTGCGGTGCGGTCACGATTAGATTGAAGTTCGGACAATTGCACCTCCAAAGCTCTTGTTTGCGTTGAGATATTAGGTTGATTAGCCCTTACCCCTTTGCCTGAACGTAGAAGTGCTTCACGCTGTAGAAAGAGTTGCGTAGTATCTACTAGCCCCACTTGGTCCCCTTGATGGATAGTGTTTCCCTCCTCGATATTCCACTCCAATACCCTACCATTCACCTCACTAGAGACCAGTACCTCCGTCGCTTCAAAGCTCCCTGAGCCGATCACCTCACTCTGTTTATTGTGGCAAGCTGAAAGGGAAAAGGCTATGGTTGCCACTGCTACTCCCAGCCTCCAATAATTTACTTTTATCATAGTCCTAATCTATTTTGTACGCGATACTTAGCCCTTAATAGCTGTAATTGATCCACCTCTAGCATCCTTTTAGCCGCATCCAGTTTGCTCCTTTGCTCCAGATACTCCGAGGTAGCCATTGTGCCCTCCTCCTCGCCCTTTTGGGCTCGTGCCATCACTCGCTCCAGCCTCTCCACAAGAGCCCTCCCGCTCGTGACCCTTGCTTCGTACTGCTTCACTTCACTACGAGCCTCACTCAGTTCCCTTTGGAGCTCCATCTCGAGAGATTGACGCTGGAGCTCTATTAATTGCTGAGTTTGGTGTAGTTTCTTTTTCTGTGTCGAAAGGTCGTAGAGTTTCCCAAAGTTCCAGCTTAGTTTTGCTCCTGCAATGTAGTAGAAAGCGGGGTCGGGATTCATCATATTCAGTCCTGGACGACCATATCCACCTCTAGCAAAAAGAGCCAAAGTGGGCATCCCTTTTGCTAGGTAGGCCTTCCAATCGGCCGATGAACTCTTCAGCTTACTATCCAGTAGTAGATGCTCTGCCCTATTGGGAGCTACTCGAGATCCCATTTCAGAAGTAAGTGAGGGGAGAGTGGGCAATTGTGCCACAGTCCCTTCCGATAGCTCCAGCCCGGTATATATGGAGAGTGCATCTAGTAGTGCCTTCCTACTTTCTCGAAGCTGCTCATGAGTCTGCTCTGCCTTGATCTGCTCCACGGCGACTAGGTCTAGATCATTTTCACTCGCCATACCGGTAGACAGTAGCGAAGCCACCTTACTATTCTGCCGAGCCAATTCCTCGAGCACCACCTGCTGTAGCTCCATCTGTTTATCTACCAAAAGCAGGGCAAAGTAGAGCTCCACTACAGCGTCCCGTACCTTTCGAGCAGCTATCTCACACTCTGCTTCTTGGACCGCCGTCTCCGACTTTATCGCCTCCGTGCCAGCTTTTACTCTGCCACCATCCCAAATCAATTGCGTCACCTGCAGATAGGCATTGTACTGAAAGTTTGGTAGCTTAGGTAGGTCTGGAGGGGGCACTTTGATACCCATCACCTCCGGCATCTTGATATCCAGCTCCACCACATCGCTCAGATAATTGGCCGAGGCATCTAGCGAAAGCTGAGGAATGTAGGCGACCCAAAGTGCCCTTTTGAGTTGCTCCCCGAGCTTTCCTTGAAGCTGCTTCTGTTCGGTAGTAGGGTGGTGCTCACTAGCCGATGCGATGCACTCCTCGAGCGTGATACTCTGGGCGTGTAGTAGCATTGTGCTACAGAGGGCTAGTACCAGCCCAGTAATTCCTCTCTTCATACTCTATTCCTTTGTCTTAAATGCGTAGCTATAAATCATCCCTACCAAGATGGCACCTCCTACGATATTGCCGAGAGTGGCTGGGATGATATTCCTCCAGAGCATCTCCCAAATAGACACATCAGCCCCCGACATCATGCCCATAGGAAGATAAAACATATTGGCAACACTATGCTCAAAACTGAGGGTTACGAAGGTCATCACTGGAAGCCAAAGACCTATCATTCGGCCAATCATCTCATTTGAGCTAAGTCCTAGCCAAATGGCCAAGCAGACCAGCCAATTGGCAGCAACCCCTTTCAGAAATACCACGTGCCACGGTAGAGACACTTTGCTAACGGCTACATTAATGATACTGCTATGCCAGGGCTCTACCTGAAGCAAACCGGTTAAGTGGACGAGAAAGTAGCAAAATAGCACAGCCCCAGCAAAGTTGGTCAGCCAAGTCATCAGCCAGTTGGCACCAAGGTACCGCCACGGAATAAGCCCTTTGCGAGCGCCAGTAAAGAGTATCGCCGTATTGCCAGTTACCAGCTCTCCACCTACCAGTACAATGAGTATCAGTCCAAGAGGAAAAGGGATGCCCTGCATCAGCCGAAGAAAACCTGGTGCCCCTTCGGTCAGCGTGGGCGAACCAAAAGCTATATAAAATGAGAGCAGGCCACCCATAGCGATGAAGGCACCACCTAGGAGTCCCAGCACTGCCAGTTTTACCTGTGAGCCCTGATACTTCTTGAGTGCCATCTGTACTGTAGTCTTTAGCACTTCAGTGGGCGTGTTGATCATATCTTGTTTTTTATATTATTTCATATCAGTCCATTATCCTTTCCTACAAAGGTACCAAAAAAGAGTGGGCCTTACCATATAGAGCCAAAACTTCGCCAGCGAGATAGAGTTTCAAAGGAGGTTGTATGCCCATTTTTTTCTGAAGGTAATAGACAAAATGTTGGTTAATGGAAATGAGCTCTTAGAGATTTAGGTCTCAGTGCGAAGGCGGTTTTCAATCGGCTATAAATCATTGGGTTATGAGGTCCTAGATTGAGTTTGTAACTGAGCGATCACTGAGTTCGAAACTCCATGATGACTGAGTTTGAAACTCCATGATTGCGTGGTTACAAACTCGCCGATGCTTTGGTTGCGAACTCGATAGGCGCTAATTTCGGCCATATCCAATCGTCGCCATGAAGGAGTCTCAAGGAATAGAGGCGGAGGAGGTGGAATGTCGGCGAATGGAGCAGGTGACCCTAACGGAAAGGGCTACCACAGTACTCACGCGTATCAAGTCGTCTATAGGTGCATCTGATTTCTGCCATTTTCCGGAATGAAAACCTGCCATTTGCCGGAATGAAAACCTGTCATTTGCCGGAATGAAAACCTGTCATTTGCCGGAATGGATTTTGTAACTATTTGGATATCAATGAATATCTGTGTATATTTGCAATGATGATTTAATTGGGTTTTACTTGTGATTTGTATGTATAGAAATAGGATAGCAGATAAACTTTTAAGCAATCAACTAGAAGCAGCAGGAGTTGTACTTATACAGGGTCCAAAGTGGTGTGGAAAGACCACCACGGCTAAGCGACAAGCTAAGAGCGTCCTTTATATGGATGACCCTAGAACTAGGGAGACCAATATCATGCTTTCAGAGTCGGAGCCACTGATGTTGTTCCAGGGTGATACTCCAAAGTTGATTGATGAGTGGCAGTTGGCGCCTAAATTGTGGGATGCTGCTCGATTCGAAGTGAGCCAAAGAGGATTGCCTGGGCAATTGATTTTTACTGGATCTGCTGTTCCACCAAATACGTCTGAAATAACCCATTCGGGTACAGGGAGATTTGCTTGGTTGACCATGCGACCAATGAGTCTATGGGAGTCTGAAGAGTCGACTGGGGCTGTTAGCCTTGAAGGGCTGTTTCATGGAAAGTGTACTAAAGCGGCAGTAGCCAAAGACTATTCATTGGAGCAATTGGCTTTTTTGCTTTGTAGGGGAGGCTGGCCAGGGTCTTTAATTTTATCTGACCAGGCTGCCCTGCTTCAAATTAATAACTATGTTGATGCAGTAGTCAATAGAGATATCTCAAGGGTAGATGGGGTCAGTCGTAATGCTGATTTTGCTAGGCGATTACTTCGTTCGTATGCCAGGCATCAAGGCACTCAAGCCCCAATCTCTACTATCTACCAAGATTTGGTGACGAATAACTTGGGAGCAATGACAGAAGAAACCATCTCCTCCTATCTCCTAGCGTTGAAGCAAATCTTTGTGATAGAAGATGTGGTTGCTTGGAACCCCAACTTGAGGTCTAAAACTACTATTCGTACATCTGATACTCGATACTTTGTCGATCCATCTATTGCTATTGCAGTTTTGGGAGTGGGCCCTGAAGATTTGATTAAAGACC